>DASVOT010000217.1:0-13859 GCA_036383235.1 Chryseosolibacter sp. | reverse complement strand
GTTCGACAGATTCTTGTGTGCATTTTCAGCCATGATAATTCCGTTGTCGACGATCACGCCGATGGCAAGCGCAATTCCCGTCAGCGACATGATGTTGGAGGAGATCCCGAACGCGTTCAGCAGGATAAAGCTTGTGGCGATGGTCACGGGGATCTGCAGGATGATGCTTGCGGCGCTTCGCCAGTGAAAAAGGAACACGATCACCACCAGTGACACGACGATGATCTCCTCGATGAGGGTGGTTTTGACGGAGGAGATGGATTCTTGTATGAGCTCGCTCCGGTCGTAGACGATGTTGAACTTCATCCCTTCCGGAAAGCCCCTGGCGACTTCTTTCATTTTCTTTTTTACGGCGGCAATGACCTGGTCGGCGTTCTCGCCATAGCGCATGACGACAATTCCGCCGACCGCCTCGCCTTCGCCGTTGAGGTCGAAGATGCCGAGCCGCGTTTCGCCGGTCATTTGCACCGTTCCTATGTCGCGGATGGTCACCGGCGTCGTATTAACAGTCTTCAGCGGGATGCGCTCAATCTCTTCGACGGACTTTAAATAGCCGGTGGTCTTGATGATATACCCGATATCGCTGAGCTCAAACTTGCGTCCCCCCGCCTCATTATTGTTGGAACGGACGGAGCGGATCACTTCCTGCGTGGACAACCCGTAATAGTTCAGCTTGTTGGGATCCAGCGTGACCTGATACTGCTTCTGAAATCCGCCGAAGGAAGCGATCTCGCTCACCCCCGGAACGTTTTGCAGCGCGAACTTCACGTACCAGTCCTGGACGGCGCGCTGCTCTCCGAGATCCATCCCCGGCGCATCGAGGGTGTACCACAGAATGTGACCGACGCCCGTGCCATCCGGGCCCAACGTGGGGGCTACTCCTTCAGGCAGGAGCCTCGACGCGTAGTTGAGGCGTTCCAGCACCCGCGCGCGGGCCCAGTAGATGTCGGCCTTGTCCTGAAAAATGACGTAGACGAAACTCATCCCAAACATGGAGGATCCCCTGACGTATTTCACCTGCGGCAATCCCTGCAGGTTCGTAACAAGGGGATAGGTGACCTGGTCTTCCATGATCTGCGGGCTGCGACCCATCCATTCCGTAAACACGATCACCTGGTTTTCCGAAAGGTCCGGAATGGCGTCGATCTTGTTTTCCCTGACGGAATAGATCCCCCAGGCGAACAGGGCAATCGCCAGCAGCAGGATCAGGAACCTGTTTTGCAAAGAAAGAGAAATCAATCTTTCAATCATGACTAATGAAATTGTGTGAGAAGAGAGACCGGTAACCGCCAGACAAAGCGATTACGCCAAGAGGAGGAATCCTCTCAAAGAAAGACTGAAGATCAGATAAGGAGCACGCGGTGTGCGACGGTAATATCTTCCCATCGCAGGGGTGGCTTGTATCGCACGTAGCCCGTGCGTGAAAGGGGCTCGGAGGGAACGATCTCCGAGACCAACGGAGTGACGAAGGGCACGTCTATCGCTTCCGGACCTACGAAATGGAGTTGGGTCAGGGAAGGTTTGATGTCATCCGCCTGGTGAACAATGGTTTCATTCTCGCAGCAGGAGCGCAGCGGCTTGTGGCAGGGAGGAAGCGCCTGTCTGTCGCAGACAGCCTGCTTTTCAAATAAGCCGACCTGCTGAATTTCGCCCGCGCAAAGATGAATGGCAATGCTGAAGCTGCTGGACGAAACCAGCACCAGCGACGCCAGCGCAACAGTTACTATCGTTGTCAAAAGCTTCATCGGCCAATCAAATATACGGCTTTGCAGGGCCACGCGTTTATATTTTACATTTATCGTCTTATAAAATTGTTGGTATTCTTGATAAGTGTCTGAAAATCAATATATTGAAATTCATCGTACCCGTGCCATGATCCGGTGTTGGCGAACGGATGCGTCCCGTTCTTCCGAGGCCTGGCTCTGCCCTGCTAGAGTTTCTCACCCTGATAGCCGGCTTTCCGCAACGCCTCAAGGACTTTTTCCTCATCCTGCTGCGGCTTCACCGTCAATACCTTCGAAGGATCATTCGTGTCCACCGCCCAGTTTTCCTTGCCCAGAGCCTCATCAAGGAAGGGCGTTACTTTCGCCACGCAGCCGGCGCATTTTATGTTGGTTTTGAATTTTGTCGTTTCCATGGTTTACCAGATTAAATTGTTCGTTAAAGTATTCAGTTTCGTCACGGAGAGGCTACTGCTATTTCACCTTCTCTTTTTCACAGTTTTGCAAGTTTCAATCTCAGGCTGTTGCCGACCACGCTCACCGAGCTGAGGGCCATGGCCGCGCCGGCGATCATCGGATCCAGCAGGAATCCGTTGACGGGAAACAGCACCCCCGCGGCAAGGGGAATTCCGATGACATTGTAGATGAACGCCCAGAAAAGGTTCTGCCGGATGCCCCGCACGGTCCTGGTCGAGAGGTTGAGCGCTTTTGGAACCGACTCAAGGTCGGAGGTGATCAATGTCATTTTTGCGACATTCATGGCAATATCGGAACCTTTGCCCATGGCGATGCTCACATCCGCCTGAGCAAGCGCGTGGGAGTCGTTGATGCCGTCGCCGACCATGGCCACCACTTTACCCTCCGCCTGCAGGGCTCTCACGAACTCCGCTTTGTCGGCCGGAAGCAGGTCGGCCTTATAATGCGTGATGCCCGTCAGCCTGGCTACGGCCTCCGCGGTTTGTTCGTTGTCTCCCGTGAGCATGTACACGTCAATGCCTTTCTTCTGGAGTGATCGTATGGCGGCTGCCGAACCCGGCTTTACTTTGTCGGCAAGTGCAACAACGGCAAGCACGCTCCGGGTGTCGGTAAAATAAACGACGGTCTTTGCCTCCGCCCTCAACCGGGCGGATAGGGAGAGCACATCCGGGGAAAACGGGATTTCATTCTGCGCGGCAAGCTTCCGGGTTCCGATGAAATATAGCTCTCCGGCTGCCATGCCTTTCACACCCTGGGCAGTGAGGCTTTCAAACGAATCGATATCAATCCGGTGCGCGCCTTCTTTTTTCAGCGAATCGGCAACCGCCTCAGCCAGCGGATGCGCGGACTTCAGCTCGAGGGAATACAGGATGTCTTTATATTTTCTTTGAGAGGTGTCTGCAGCCATCATGATCACATCGGTCACGACGGGCTTTCCTTCGGTGATGGTTCCCGTTTTGTCGAGCACCACCGCATTCACGCGGTGCCCGAGCTCCAGGCTTTCGGCGTCCTTGATAAGGATGTTGTTCTCGGCACCTTTTCCGATCCCCACCATGATGGCGGTGGGAGTAGCCAGCCCCAGCGCACAGGGACATGCGATCACCAGCACCGTGATGGCCACGAGAAGCGCATGGCTGAAATCCGCGCCAACGGCCGTCCAGGTAATGAAAGTCAGTATGGAAACGGAGATGACCACCGGAACGAAAATACCCGCTACCTTGTCGACGAGTTTCTGGACCGGCGCCTTGCTCCCCTGCGCCTGCTGAACCATTTTTATGATCTGCGCCAGCACCGTCTCACCTCCCACTTTCACAGCCTCGAAGAGGAAGCTTCCCTTCTGGTTCACCGTGCCGGCAAAAACTTTTTCACCCGGTATTTTCTCCGCCGGAACGGGTTCGCCGGAGATCATGCTCTCATCCACGCACGACGAGCCCTCCGTCACGATTCCATCCACGGGTATTCTCTCTCCCGGCCTTACCACAACGCTGTGCCCGACTCTTACGGCGGACACGGCGATCTCCTGCTCCTGCCCATCGACCATCACCCTGACGGTTTTTGGTTGCAGTCCCATCAGTTTTTTGATGGCGGAGGAGGTGCTCGACTTCGCTCGCTCTTCGAGCATTCTTCCCAATAATATGAAAGTGATCACCACGGCAGCCGCCTCGTAATACACGTGCGGATGCACGCCGCGCGCATGCCAGAATTCCGGATAGAAGGTATTGAAAACACTGAAAAGAAAAGCAATTCCCGTCGACAAGGCCACGAGCGTGTCCATATTGGCCTTGCGATGTCCCGCCTGCTTCCAGGCATTCGAGAAAAAATTTCTCCCAAAGTAAAAAATCACCGGCGCCGAAAGCGCCAGGGAAACATACGGAGCAAAAGGCTCGTCCATGAAGAGCATGCCGATCGCCACCAAAGGTACCGAGAGGATGGAAGACCAAACGGTTTTAGCCTTCAAATCCAGATAATGCTTTCGCTGAGCTTCATCCTGTACTGCCTGCGGGTCTTCGGCATTTACGACGAGGTCATAGCCGATCGACCTGACGGCATTTTGCAGCGCTGCCGGTGAAGTCGCCGTCGCGTCGTATTCGACCCAAGCCGTCTGGTTTGCAAAGTTTACGCCCGCCTCCTTTACGCCCGGAGTCGCCTTCAGCATCGATTCCACGCTAACGGCACACGCCGCACAGCTCATTTCCAGTACGGGAAAGTCTTCACGCACGTAGTGATTTGTGGTCTTTGCCGGTCTTTCAGTCAATGTCGTCATTTTCGCCTCCGTTAATTGGTTCAACAAAATTACAATTCTGAAGGCCGTTAAGTTTTACACTTAAGCAGGTTTCCTTTACAGGATATCTGACGAAGGCGCATTTACACACCTGTGACCCGGAAACAGGCTGCCGTGAAAGGTGTTGAGGGATGAAGTCAGGAGACGGAGTCGAGCGGTTTGCGGTTTTCATCGATGCGACGGGATTTCTTCAATTCCGAAGGAGTGAAACCGGTGATCTTTTTAAACTGGCCGGAGAGGTGCGCAACGCTGCTGTAGCCCAGGCGGTCTGCAATCTGGCTGAGGCTCAGCTCATCGTAGAAAAGCAATTCCTTCGCTTTCTCTATCTTTTGCCTGATGATATACTGTTCAAGTGTTATTCCTTCGACTCCGGAAAAAAGGTTGCTGAGGTAATTGTACTCATAGTGCATTTCGTCCGACAGCACCTTCGACCAGTTGAACCTCGTGTCGACCTTGTCGCTGTGATGGATCATTTTGATCACTTTGTTTTTTATGGCCTCGATGAGCCTGGCCTTGCGGTCGTCGATCCTCTCGAAGCCGAGGTCTCTCAATCCGGCGTCGAGGTTACGCTGCTGTTCCTCCGACAACGCATTCTCTTCGATCGTGACTTCTCCCAGGGAGACCTTTTGAGGATGGAGGCCCTGGCGTTCGAATTCCTGCCTGACGGCCGTGACGCACCGGTTGCAGACCATGTTCTTGATATATAGGGTCACCATGGCGCAAAGGTCGGTGATCGTTGCTGAAACTGCTTATAGAATCGACAGAAAGATTTACGCAATTTCCTTTTCTTTTTTATAAAAAAAGAGCCCTGCGAATATTGCAGGGCCCGAATCCAGGTGAACGTCCGGACTGGCCGGATGTTCGCGTCCATCGTTGCTACGCGTGTTGTTCTGTCATGTTCCGGCACTCTTCAGCGCATGCGTGGCATACTTCCGCACAACGTTTGCAGTGTTCGTTACTATGTTTTTCACATTCGCGGGCGCAGGCGTCGCAGATCTCCGCGCATGCCGCGCAGAAAGCAGCCGCGTGTTCCCCTCCGATCCCCATTAAACGGGCGGAGGCATAGCAGGCCTGCGCGCATTCGCGGTCCAGCTCGATGCATCGCGCCATCATCGTCACGTCGTCTTCGCGTAAACATTCGCTTGCGCAATGGTCGCACTCCGCTGCGCATTGGAGACAAGCGTCAATACAGGTTTGAAATCTCTCGTGGCTCATAATAATTCTGTTTAGCATTTGACATGTGTGAATCAAGTGCACGGTAAATAAACATGCCGGGAACGGAAGCCGGCGCTTGAGCCCGTCATCTGCCGTTTTCGGAAACGGTTTTTCTTGTTTCAGGAGAGCGCGAACGTTTCAGTCCCGTCACTTTCAGGATCTCTTCTTCGTTCAGCGTTTCATTTTCCAGGAGGGCCCTCGCCAGTGCGTCCAGCTGCCGCCGATGTTCTTTTAGCAGGCGTCGCGCCTCGTCGTGGCATTCGCCGATGATTCTCAGTACTTCATCGTCGATGGCCTGGGCCGTGTGTTCGCTCACGGAGTTGTTTCTCGGGTTTATTCCGAACTGTCCGTCGAGATAGGGATTAGTCTTTGGCGCGAGTTGGATCATGCCGAGCCGGTCGCTCATGCCCCAGCGGGTGACCATTCCGCGGGCGATACCGGTCGCCTGCTCGATGTCGTTTTCCGCGCCGGTCGTGCGCGACTGGAACACGACCTCTTCGGCAGCGCGGCCGCCCAGGATTCCGATGATCCGCGCTTTGAGATACTCTTCGGAATAATTGTAACGATCGCTTTCGGGCCGCTGATAGGTGACGCCGAGGGCTTGCCCACGCGGTACAATGGTGACGCGGTTCACCGGGTCGGCGCCGGGTACCAGCAGGCCGAGGATGGCATGCCCGCCTTCGTGATAAGCAATGCGCTCCCGTTCTTCCGGGCTCAGGATCAGGGAACGCTCGGGGCCAAGAACGATCTTTTCCAGAGAATCCATGAAATCTTTCTGTCGCACTTCCTGCTGATCCCTGCGGGCGGCAAGCAGGGCGGCTTCGTTCACAAGGTTCCGGAGGTCGGCGCCAGATAGACCAGGCGTTGTTGCCGCGATCTCCTTCAGGCTGATGTCGGCAGACAAGGGAACATTGCGGGTATGGACTTTCAGGATCGCCTCGCGCCCGTTGCGGTCGGGAAGGTTTACCACCACGCGCCTGTCGAACCGCCCCGGTCGTAAGAGCGCTTTATCGAGGACGTCGGGTTGATTCGTCGCGGCCAGAACAATTACTCCTTCTTTGCTGGAAAAGCCGTCCATTTCCGTGAGGATCTGGTTGAGCGTTTGCTCCTGCTCACTTGAGCTTCCAAGAGCCGTCGTCCCTCTCGCCCGGCCGATGGCATCGAGCTCGTCGATGAAAATGATCGCCGGCGCATTCTCCCGTGCCTGCCGGAACAGATCGCGCACCCGGGCGGCGCCGACGCCGACGATCATTTCGATGAACTCGGAAGCACTCATGGAGAAGAACGGCACCCCGGCTTCGCCTGCCACGGCACGCGCGAGCAGGGTTTTACCTGTACCCGGCGCCCCGATCAGGAGCACGCCCTTCGGCGCCGCGCCCCCAAGGCGGGTATATTTTTTCGGGTTCCTGAGAAAATCCACCACCTCAACCAGCTCGTTGCGAGCCTCGTCAATCCCGGCTACGTCCTCGAATGTCACCTTCTTCTCCTTCGCCTTGTCAAACCGTTTTGCTTTGCTGCTTCCAATGCCCATGAAGCCACTCATTCCACCGAAGCCGCCACCGCCACCCTGTTTGGCGCGACGGTACATCCATACATAAAAGACAATGATCAGCAGCGCCGGGCCGAAAAAGATGAGAAAGGATATCAGCGGATTTCCGGTTTCCTCCAGCGGTTGGGCACGAATTACCACACCGTTGTCGATGAGAAGTTTTTCCAGTCCGGGATCTATGAAGGCAGGCAGTTCGGTGGTGAAATTGCTCGCCTCGACCGGCTTGCTGCTGCCTGGAATCTTTCGCCCTATGCCGGGCGCCGCAGGAATTTCAACCGGTTTTTTGAATTTGCCCGAGATGGACAAGCCCTGCGCAAAAATTTCGTCCACGTTACCTTTACCTGCCTCTTGCCTGAACAAGGTATACGGGATCTTTACCGCCGCTTCCGGTCCGGGGAAGAAGTATCTTCCCAAAAAATAGTTTAGCGCCAGGATGCCGAGAATCCACAACCAGATGCGCAGCGAAGGCCACTGCCAGTTTTGTTTTTCTCCCGGAGGTGTATTTCTGTTCTGCGGCCGGTTGTACTTGGAGGAATCGTGCTTGTTGTTCATGGAAATGACCGGATTGTCAAGTGGCACTTCTGCAAAACCTGTACATAAATCCGTGCCGCTGGCTGGCGCATCCGCTGCCGGACCCGTACGATATCCGGACAAGAACACGGCACAGAATTTTGTTGCTGATGTCTTGCCAGGTCTCAAACGTGACTTTAAAAAATTCGCGGTTCCTTTGAAGCTTAAAGCTATGGTCATTCATCACCATGAAATCCTGATCCCGACCGGCACTGTCTATCTCGGAGGCAGCCTCAGCATTGCAGACGGCGCCGAAGGACTTATCGTGTTTTCCCATGGCAGCGGCAGCAGCAGGTTCAGTTCGCGAAACCGGCTGGTGGCGAATGTGCTGCAGAAGTCCGCATTTTCTACGTTGCTGTTTGACCTGCTGACGGCGGAAGAAGACCGCGATCACTCGAAACGGTTCGATATTCCGCTCCTTACTGACCGGCTGGTAAAGGTAAGGACCTGGTTGAAAAACCAGCCCGCGCTCGCTTCGTTGCCGGTTGGATATTTCGGCGCCAGCACCGGCGCTGCATCCGCGCTACGGGCGGCCGCTCAAGCCCCCGGCCAGATCGCAGCGGTGGTATCGAGAGGAGGCAGACCTGATATGGCCTTCGATGCGCTTCCGAAAGTGACGGCGCCGACATTACTGCTGGTCGGTGGCCTCGACCGGCAAGTGATCGGCCTGAATCAGAAAGCCTACGATGTTCTGCAATGCGATAAAAAATTGGTGATCATCGAAGGCGCAAGTCACCTTTTCGAGGAGCCCGGAAAACTTGAAGAGGTAGCACACGAGGCGTCGGAGTGGTTTTCAAAATATCTGAAAAAAGTGCTGGCCTGAAAGTGCCCGTGTGGCGCCTGCACAAACACCGGTTGGGGAAAATTCTTTTCTTTCAGCCGCGGCTGAACCCGAAATCCGGCGTTCCCGAAACACCTGTGGATCCGAAAAACAACACGATGGCGGAAACATTACCGAAGCTGATGAGGCTAAGAGATTTTCTTGTACCGCTCCTTGCCATGCGTTCTTCAAATTACCAGGTATTTTATTAAAGAAAAGGAAGGAATTTCACTTTGTAATGAAATAAAATAAAAGATATTTGTAAATAAAGTAACAAAACGAAGGCTTTATATTCTTATTTTTTTAACTTTACGCTTAATCCGAACCGAACCCATATGAAATATCTAGGTATGGAATTGCCAGCATTGAAAGTGAAGGGCGCCATTCATACTGCGAGAGAAATAACACAGCAGCCTGAATTGTGGCAGGCGGTGTGGCAGGAAGTAAGGGCGCATCGGGCGGGTCTCGGGCAATTTCTGACTGTAGCTTTAAAGAATTCCAGGCGGATCATATTAACCGGCGCGGGGACGAGTGCTTTTATAGGCTTATCTCTTTCGGGACTTTACCAGCGGAAGACCGGCTTGGTCACACAGGCAATACCGACAACCGATTTAGTCTCTCACCCGCTGGACTACTTCATTCCCGGTCAGCCTGTTCTTCTCATTTCTTTTGCGAGGTCGGGCAACAGTCCGGAAAGTGTCGCGGCGGTTTCGCTGGCGGGGGAGATCTGCAAATCGTTTTATCATCTGATCATCACCTGCAACACGAGCGGAAAGCTGGCTTTGCACGGGAAGGACGACCGCAAATTTGTCTTTGCCCTTCCTGAGGAAGCGAACGATCAGAGTCTTGCCATGACCAGCAGCTACACGGGCATGTTGCTTGCGGCGGTACTCATCGCGCAGCTGGACCAATTGGAGGAAGCCCGGAAATCCGTTGAGGTGCTCGTCGGTTACGGGAAGAAGCTGATCGATTATTATGCAGCTGACCTGGCAAAGATCGCGGAAAAGAAATTCAGTCGCGCGGTTTTCCTGGGTTCGGGTCCTTTTTACGGAACGGCAAAGGAGTCGCACCTCAAGCTGCAGGAGCTGACGGACGGGAAAGTTATTTGCAAAGAGGATTCGTTTCTCGGTCTCAGGCATGGACCGAAGGCGGTCATCGACGAGCGGACACTGGTATGGTACATTTTTTCAAACGAAGAATACGTTTCAAAATACGAACGGGATCTCGTTCACTCGATGAAGAGGGGGCATCCGCCGATGATGGAGATCGGGATAATGGAAAGGATGGTTCCTGGCGTGAGTCTGGATCATACGTTCTGCCTGGCGGAAAACGGGAAGAGCCTCCCCGAGGAATTCCTCGCGGTCTGCCTTGTTTTGCCGGCGCAGATCCTGGCCTTCTTCAAATCGCTCAAGCTTGGACTGAAGCCCGATATGCCCTCCTCCACCGGCGCCATCACGCGCGTGGTCGAAGGCGTGCAGATCTACAACCTGAAAGTTTGACGCGTTCCCGAATTTGCGCAATTTACAGTACCCGTGTTTTCAGGATCCGAACAAACAAGACACAGGCAAATTGATGAAAAAAATCTTCGATGTACTGGTGGCAGGCGAGCTGAATGTGGATATCATCCTCAATCAAATCAACCGGTTTCCCGCGCTGGGGAAAGAGGTCGTCGCGGACAGCATGATGATCACGCTCGGAAGCAGCTCCGCGATCTTCGCCAGCAACCTGAGCGTGCTGGGAACAAAGGTAGCCTTCGCCGGAACACTGGCGCACGACCAGTTCGGAGACCTCATCATCGATAGCCTGCGGTCAAAAGGTGTAGACACCGGGCACATCGTGTATACCGACAAGAAAGGTACGGGAGCAACGATCGCCCTGAGTTTCGACGAAGACCGGGCCATGGTCACCTACCCCGGAACCATGACGCTGTTTTCAATCGATCACATCCCGGACTCGCTCCTCGCCGGCTCAACGCACCTGCACGTCAGTTCGATCTTTCTCTCCACGGCGTTGAAGAAGGATGTCTGCAAACTATTCAGGAAAGCAAAATCACTTGGCCTTACGACATCACTCGATCCGCAGTGGGATCCGGATGAGAAATGGGATATCGATTTTGCGGCCCTGCTGCCCCACGTCGATATTTTTATGCCGAATGAAAACGAATTGCGCGCCCTGACGGGAATCGACGACATGGAGGCCGCCGTCGACAAGCTGAAGAGGTACGCCAACACCATCATTGTAAAAAGCGGGAGGGAGGGTGCTTTCCTCTGGCGCGGCGATGAGTTCATTCACCAGCCCGCGTTCCTGAACTCACGGGTGGTGGACGCGATTGGAGCGGGCGACAGTTTTTGCGCGGGATTCGTTCACCGGTATATACAGGGGAAGGATCTGAGGTCATGCCTTGAATTCGCAGCGCTGACCGGAGCGATCAACACCACGAAAGCCGGGGGCACCGCCGCCTTTGAAAGCCTGGAGCGCGTAAAAGACGTGGCAGAATCCGAATTCAACTATAAATTATAGAAATGCTTCTACGGGACAGGTTATCGGAATTGAGCCGGCAGGGCAAAGCGCTCCTGGCGACGAACTTCTATAATTTTGAAACGCTCTCGGGATTACTGCAGGCCGCAGCTGCCAAAAACAAAAGCGTCATTCTTCAATTGTCGGAGAGCTCCATTCATTATATGGGACTTGAAATCGCCGTGGCGATGGCACGCGCCGGCCTGAGGCATTACGGCGTGGAAGGATGGCTTCACCTCGACCACGGAAGCACGGTGGAAATGGTGCAGCAATGCCTCGACGCCGGATTCGACTCTGTGATGATCGACGCAAGCGAGAAAAGTTTTGACGATAACGTGACGATCACCTCCCGCGTGGTAAAGATTGCTTCCAGGTACAACGCGAATGTTGAAGCGGAGCTTGGCTATGTAGCCAAACTAGGGCAGGTTCAGGTGACGAACCAATTCACCCAGCCCGGCGAGGCGGCGCGTTTCGTCGAGGCGACCGGCGTGAACGCATTGGCGGTGGCCATCGGCTCGGCACATGGCTTTTACAAGGAGACGCCGAACCTGCAGCTCGAGCTCCTCGAGAAAATCCACCAGGCAACGCCCGCTGCGCTCGTGTTGCACGGCAGCTCCGGCATCCCCGATGCACAGATCAGGGGCGCCATCAAGCGCGGCATTGCAAAGGTGAATCTGGCAACGGAAACAAAAAACATTTTCATGCGGACGCTGAAGAATGTGTTGACCGATAATGACGAAATCGATTTGCGGAAGGTGTTTCCCAAAGCGACGGAATCGGTGAAGGAATTGATCGCGGAGAAACTCGATGTGGTTTCCCCCGGGTAGAACACAGACTTTTTTCGCAGAACAAGTGGTAATGACAGGAAACGTGAAACACGTGCAGATGACGGGGCTTTCGAGACGACCGGTTTTAATCCTGCTGATCGCCTGCGCCAGCCCGCGGGCGGCTTGCCAGGAGCTTCCGCATACAACGCAAAGAACGTATACCCAGCGGATTCCAGGCGCCGAGGTGACATTCGAGATGGTGTCCATCCCCGCCGGTGCCTTTCTCATGGGAAGTCCGGCGACGGAACCGGGACGGAAGGAGGATGAAGGTCCGCGGCATCCCGTGAAAGTAGATAGCCTCTGGGTTGGAACGGTGGAAGTCACGTGGGATCTCTTTGAATTGTTCCTCAATGAAAAAAAATCGTTGTTCGCGGACCTTCCTGCGGAGACGCGGAAAGGCGTTGACGCCGTGAGCCGCCCCACGCCGCCCTTCGAGGATCCCGGGAAGGGGATGGGAAGAAAGGGCTTTCCTGTTGTGAACGTCTCTCCGTATGCCGCGCTCACGTTTTGCAAATGGCTTTCTGTTTTAACGGGCAGATTTTACCGCCTTCCCACGGAAGCGGAATGGGAATACATCTGCCGGGCGGGGAGCGCCACTGCCTACAGTTTTGGAAACGACCCGGCCGCGCTGGGCGAGCACGCCGTGTACTTCGGCAACAGCAACGGACAGTATGCAACGGGAGCCAGTAAGAAACCCAACGCCTGGGGTGTTTATGATATGCACGGCAATGTCGCCGAGTGGACCCTGGATGAATACGACGCCGGGTTCTACGGGCGATCGACCGACACGCTGCAGTCGCCCTGGAAAATTCCAACGTCCCTGTATTCGCGGGTTTACCGGGGCGGGTCGTGGGACGACGACCCGGCTGACTTGAGGAGCGCCGCGAGGAAAAGGTCGGGCCCGGGTTTGCAGAAAGACGACCCCCAGATTCCGAAAAGCTTCTGGTGGTATACCAACGCCTCTTACATCGGCTTCAGACTCGTAAGCCCTGCCCGGCAGCCCTCCGGTCAGGAGCAGAAAAAGTTCTGGGCAGTCGTACTGGATGAATAACATTAAAAAGATAGCTATGGAAAACGCAGCAAAGAACAGCAGGAGAGACTTTATGAAGGCAGGCGCCGCCACGCTGGTGGGCGGAGCGCTGCTCGGCGGTGTTCCACTCGGTGCCTATGCGCAGAATGGCAAGACCATCAAAATAGGACTGGTGGGATGCGGAGGCCGGGGAACGGGTGCCGCCTTCGAGGCGCTGACGGCTTCAAAATCCATAAAACTCGTGGCCATGGGTGATGCATTTCAGGATATGCTCAACGCAAGCTACGCCAAGATCGCCGGCGCCTTTAAAGAACAGGTCGACGTTCCGGAGAAAAGAAGGTTTGTCGGCCTGGATGCCTATTCGAAAGTGATCGCCGAATGCGACGTCGTTCTCCTCGCCACTCCTCCGCCGTTCCGACCCGCGCATTTCGAGGAAGCGATCCGGGCAAACAAGCACGTGTTCATGGAAAAACCCCTCGCCGTGGATGTGCCCGGGTACCGCAAGATCATTGCGACCGGAAAGCTGGCCGAACAGAAGAAACTGAATGTAGTGGTAGGGTTGCAAAACAGATACGATCCTTCCCTGAAGGCCATGATGGACAAGATCGGCGAAGGATTGATCGGCGACGTCGCGTCCGTAGACGTCTATTACAATGTGGGCGCGCCCACCATCCACCCCCGTGTTCCCGGACAGACCGAGCTGGAATACCAGCTGAGAAACTGGCGTTACTTCACCTGGTTGTGGGGTGGACAACTTGCCGGACAGGCGATCCACCAGATCGATGTTATCAACTGGCTTATGGGCGACTATCCCGACTTTGCGGCCGGTATCGGAGGAAGGCAGTTGTTCAG
>DASVOT010000216.1:0-7753 GCA_036383235.1 Chryseosolibacter sp. | reverse complement strand
TATCCGTCGCAATTCACCCTGAAGAAGGACAGCATCGCCAGTATTTTTGTGGCGACGGACGAGCCCCTGATCTACACGAAAGTTATCAGCGCCATCGAAACGCGCGGCGATTCCGTTCGGGTGATCGGGTCCGAAAACTGGATCGATGATACGGCGGTGCCGTTCGAAAAATACCAGTCGCTCGGTGTTGTTTTCACGGCGCCTGATTTTGTCTCCCCCGAAAATCCGAGGCGGCGCGAATTCATTTCGAAATACATCCGGAAATACGGACACGTCCCCTCGAACCTCTCGCAGCTCGGCTACGAGATGATGCTTTTCTTCGGCAATCAGCTTAAAACCAACGGTGTCTATTTCCAGGACGGCCTGCAGAGCACGGAATTCCTGCCTGGCTATCTGTTCCAGGGCTTCAAATACCAGTACAGCCGCGAGAATCAGATCGTACCGTTTGTGAAATTTACGGACGGAAAACTCGGACTGATTGAAGTAAGGTAAACACCCTCGCAGGTACTTCTGGTTGTGTTTGGGTATGGAAGAAAACACCGTTAATTTTTACCGATGAAAGAGCCAGCGCGCAGCAAGAGTCTTTTTGAAAGAGCCAAGCAGTTTATTCCCGGTGGGGTGAATTCCCCTGTACGTGCATTCCGCGCGGTGGGGGGAAATCCCTTGTTCATGAAGAGAGCCAAAGGAGCCTTGCTCTACGATGAAGATGGAAATGAATACGTTGACCTGATCAACTCATGGGGCCCGATGATTCTCGGGCATGCGCATCCTGCCGTGGAGAAGGCGGTCAGGGAAGCGCTGGCCTGCTCGCCTTCTTTCGGGGCACCCACAGCCCTTGAAGTGGAAATGGCAGAGTTGATCTGTTCCCTCATCCCCTCGGTAGAGAAAGTGAGGATGGTCAACTCCGGGACCGAGGCCACCATGTCGGCGATCCGGCTGGCCCGCGGCTTCACCGGACGCGACAAGATCATCAAGATGGAAGGATGCTATCATGGACACGGAGACTCGTTCCTCATCGCAGCGGGAAGCGGAGCCATGACTTTTGGTGTACCAGATAGCCCGGGCGTTACCAAAGCGACCGCGCAGGACACGCTCACGGCGCCCTTCAACGACCTCACGGGGGTGGCCGCGCTCATCGAAGAGAATTCCGGAAAGATCGCCGCCCTGATTCTCGAGCCGGTCGCGGGCAACATGGGCTGCGTCCCTCCGCAGCCCGGGTATTTACAGGGACTGCGCGACCTGTGCACGAAAAACAATATCCTTCTCATCTTCGACGAGGTGATGACGGGGTTCCGGCTCGCGCCGGGCGGGGCGCAGGAACTGTACAACGTAAGGCCAGACCTGACCACGCTGGGCAA
This sequence comes from Chryseosolibacter sp., assembly GCA_036383235.1. Taxonomy (GTDB): domain Bacteria; phylum Bacteroidota; class Bacteroidia; order Cytophagales; family Cyclobacteriaceae; genus Chryseosolibacter. Next base: position 6,395 of record DASVOT010000216.1, on the reverse strand, counting down.
GATCATCGGCGGCGGTCTGCCGGTGGGAGCGTATGGAGGCCGCCGCGATATTATGGACAGCGTGTCGCCTTCGGGTCCCATTTACCAGGCTGGAACCCTGTCGGGAAATCCTATGGCCATGGCCGCGGGCCTGGCAATCCTGCGGCAACTGAATGAAAACAGGAATATTTATAAGGAGTTAAACAGCATATCAGACCGCCTTGTAAACGGCATAAAAAATCAACTGGCGTCGCGTAAACTACCGTGCAGCATAAACCAAGTGGGCTCCATGTTTACATTATTTTTTACCGGGAATGAAGTCGTCGATTTTGTGACCGCCAAGAAGTCGGATACTGCGCTTTTCGGACAATTCTTCAATGCCATGCTGCGACGGGGTGTTTATCTGGCGCCATCGCAGTTTGAATCACTGTTTGTGTCACATGCGGTGGACGAGTCCCTGGCTGATCGCATTCTGCAGGCGAGCGCGGAATCGCTTGATGAGATATCAGAATAGGGCAGGGAATGCCGCATTTTGCGGGCTATAAAAAAGCCAAGCCCGCCTGCCGGAATTTGTTTTCACACCGGCGGGCGGGCTTCAGCCTTTTTATTTTTTATCGGCCCTTTCCTCCCCGTGGCTGGGGATTGTTCATCTCTTTTACTGCATCCATGAATTCCTTTGCTCTCTCGTTCTTGGGATCGAGCTCAAGGATCTTTTTGAAGTACGAGGTGGCCTCGGCAACGTCGTTCTTTCTGTGAAGTGCATACTGACCCAGGTAATCGTAGGCTTCAATAAGGTCTTTCTTGTTCTTCTCCACGTTCTCCATTGCCAGCTCGACGAACTTTTGATACATCGGCACTGCGAGTCCCTGTTCACCGGTCGAATCGATCTGGACCCTTGCCTTGGCCGCCCAGAGATATCCCAGCGTGCTCTTCGGTTGTAGTTCCGACAACCTGGTAAAGGACGAGTCTGCAGGCTGAAACTGGCTGTCCATGTAATAGGAGAATCCCATGTAAAAAAGATCGTAAGGGGAGGGCTGTTGCTTGGCCGCTTCTTTAACTTCTACCAGGGTCTTGTACGCTTGCGCGGCTTCCGTATATTTTTTCCGCTTATAGAAAGTCTCCGCCTGAAGCTCGCGTATCTCAAGGTCCTCATTGGCGGTATCAAGCGCAATCCCTTTTGCAAACGCATCGTTGGCCAGGGAATCTTCTTTCAGCTTCACGAGCAGTTTACCGTACGATGCGTAGTCGGATGATTTGATCTCTCCGGGCTTGGCCTTCTGGAAATATTGCTGAAGAATGTTTTTTGCTTCCTGGTCTTTGCCCTGTTCGATCAGAGAGAAAGCATAGAATTTGAGGGCAGTAGGCGAAGCATTCTTGTCATTCAGCACTTGCTTGAAAATGGCATTCGCCTTTTCATAGTCTTTGGCCATAAAAAGGAAGAAGGCGTACTGGAATTTAGCTTCGCCGGGAGTTTCCGAGATGCTGAGGTATTTTTCGTATGCCTCTACAGCTTTGTCTGCTTTTTTCTGGAGGTAATAGGTCTCGCCCAGTTCTTTATACGCGGGGGCATATTCCGGATCAACGGTGATGGCGCGGTTCAGGTAATCCATCACCACGTCGTTGTTCCGCGACCGCTGATAGACTTTGGCGATCTTGTACAGCGGTTTGGCCCATTTCGGGTCGGCGCTCGCCGCCCGTTCGTAGCTGCTAACAGATTCCCCGCCCTGGTTCTGAAGGAGGTAAGCGTCACCCATCAAAAGGTGTGCTTCGCGGTCGCCATTGTCAAGATCCTTTGCTTTCTGCAGGGCTGTAATGGCGTCAAGGAGAAACTTTGTATCAGAAAGGTAAGCGCGACCGATCGCTTCCCACTGCCCGGAGGTATTTTTCCGGTTCATGTCGGCCGCTTCCGTCAGCAGCGCCTTTCCCTCAGCGGTTTTCTTCTGCAGCAATTTCACATGTCCTTTCCCGGCAACGACAAGCGGGTCCTTGTCATTGGCCTGGATGCCTTTTTCAAAGGTGGCCAGCGCCTTGTCCAGGTTGCCCATCAGGATATAGCCGAGGCCCAGGTAATATATTTCTGCCGGGTTCGCCTGTACCGCTTTCTCCAGCGCAGGGATCATTTTGGAGGGTTGCTCAATATCGTAATAGCGCAAGGCTTTCCTTACGTCGGGAGATTGTGCGAAAGTAATGTTCGTTGAGGCCGCGAAAAGCAGCATGGCGAGGAGCGACAGGATGGTCCTGCTAAACAGTCCTGCGTTCTTCTGCTGATCAGGGCTACCTTGATAGTTCATAGTTTGCTTCAATTTTAAGTGACAATAGTATTTCAAGATAAATTCGCGTGCCGAATTTACAAATAAAGCGATTTAGTGTCAGACTATTTCTCTATTTCGAAGGGTCGCCGGTCGATTTCAACGACTCTCAGGGGCATGGTAACGGGAAGGAGGCCGGCTTTCAGGATGATGCGCTGACCCCTTTCACTGGCTACAAAAGCCATAAACCCGCTTCCGAGGCCCGCGCGCGCCTCCCTGCTCAGAATGGTGATCCGTCGTGACAGCGGGTAATACTTTAAGGCCAGGTACGCCTGGTAAGGCTTAAAATGGGTGCTGTCACCCGCTACGCTCATCACCTTTACTCTCTTCAGGAAAGAATTTGACGTCGAGTCGTCTTTATCGCTGATCCATTCCAGACCAATCAACCCCAGCGCGTTTTTGTTTTCTGACACATAATCAATGACTGCCGTGTTATTGTTGACCGCGAAACAATTTGGCGGCAGTGTTTTAACCCGGGCCACCGAATCCTTTAAATGTCGGATCAGCCCTGAGTTCGGGTTATCAAAAACAATCTCTATGCCAGCCTTGTTCTTGCTGTTCAGCTGGCTCCAGAGGTTGATTCTGCCCTGCAGCAGCGCTTTTAGCTGGTCCATGCTGATCAAGGTATCCGGATTGTCGCGGTGGACGATGAGCGCCACGGCGCTGACGGCCACATCCAGCTCGGTAGGGGTGATCTTGATGGATTTGTAGTAATTTTTCTCTTCCTGGGTGAATCGGCGGGTAACGACTGCGAGCCTCACGCTGTCTTTCATGAGCGCGTCAATAGCTTCTGCCTCGGGATAATAATATGACTCGATATGGGCCTTTGGTACAGCGCCTCAAACGTGCTCACTTCCGCGTCGATCAGCGGGCGCAGCGATTCGTCGATGGCGATTTTGATAGAGCCGCTGGTGGGCGTATCCAGAATCCTTCCACTCTTGTCACGGTCGTTACACCCCGCGACAAACACCCACAGCGATAAGGAAAAAGCCAGAACCTTTCTCATGACGTTGAGCGTCAAAAATATTTCCGATAATATTTATATGCCCGGAAGAACCCGTAAACAAACAGCAGAATTCCGAAGGGCTTCGCGTATTGAGCAGGAATTCTTTCAGGCGTATAAAAAATAAAGGTTGTACCGAGTATAAAATACAGTACAACCATAATTATTCCGAATACTTTTCCGACCGCTTCGGTCACCATTGGTCTCCGGTCGTCGCGGTCTTCCAACCTTAGTTCAATTGGAATTTGATCGGCAACACAAAGCGGACGAACACGGGTTTTCCATTTTGCTTGCCAGGTCTCCAGGGCGGCATCATGCCTACCACGCGCATCGCTTCCTTGTCGCAATCCGCACTGATACCCCGGATAACTTTCACTTCGCTGATGGACCCGTCTTTACTTACCACAAAGCTTACGTAAACCGTGCCGTCAACACCCATCCTCCGGGCGCTGGCAGGGTAGCGCATGTTCTTTCTGATAAAATTCATCATGGCTTCATAGCCTCCGGCAAATTCGGGCTGCTGCTCGACCACGGTGAAGATCTTGTTTTCGTCTTCTGCCACCACCACTTCTTTTACCGGCTCTTCAAACACCACTTCGGTCGGTCCTTCCACCTCAACGGCGGCAACCTCGTTTTGTTTGATCTCCTCAATGGTAGGCACCTCTTCCACCACTTCTTCTTTTACAACTTTGGGCGGAACGAACTTGATCACCTTCTGCAGCTTCGGCAGCTGAATTTGCGGCGGCGGCGGCTTGGGTTTGTCAATCGGCGGCGGCGCCGAAAGTTCGGTATATACCAGTTTCCTCGGTGGCGCTTTTTCCACTACTTCCTTGCCCTTAAAAAAGGCAATGATGTCGGGGGAGTAGAATAAAAGCGCAACAATAACAAGCGTTAGAATGACTCCGCGAACCACATTCTTCGTGTATAAGGTTCTCAATACGTATGCCCCGTATTCCTTATTGCGGTTCTCGAATATCACATCTTCCCAACGCTGTACCGTTACGTTACTTGATGCTTTCATAGTTAATTCGTTTTATTTCTTATGATGCGCGACAACCCCTGTTTCCATACGGGTCGTTCACAAATCATTGCTGTTGACCTGTTGTTGCTCCTGTACCCAGTCCTTCGGCGATAATCGTCTTGTCGTCATCGGTGTAATCGACGATTGCAAACCTCTGGACGTTTGTAATGTTCATCTCGTCCAGTATGTTCACCATGTTCTCATAGCGCGACTCATTTTCCGGCTTGATAAGGATCATCATTTTGGGGTTTGCCTTAGTCTGTTCCAGCAGCAGCTTGCGCACACCGTTCTTGGAATAGTTGGTTTCGTTAACCGGCGGCGTCAGCCCGATATACCAGTAAATCTTGTCGTTCTCGCCCAGGATCAGGTTCAGGATGTCTTTTTCATTGATCTTGGTCTGTTCCTTTTCATCTTTGACCTTATCCGGCATGTTCACTTCCATTGTCTTGGGCTTGTTGAACGTGGTCGTCAGGATAAAAAAGGTCAGCAATAAAAACGCCAGGTCCACCATCGGGGTCATGTCGATCTTGGTGGACTGTTTCTTTGCGCGGACCTTCCCGCCCTTTTTATGTCCACCGCCGCCGCCTTGCTGAATTTCTGCCATGGTTTTATAACTTAATTTTTAAACATCTTGTTCCAATCCGGTAATGAGATTAAACCGCAACACCTTGCGGTCGATGAGCGTGTTGATCACCTTCTGCACTACTTTGTAATTTGTGTCACGGTCGCCTTTAACGGCAATTCTCACCTTGGGATTGCTGATGCGGGCAAACACGATCCAGTCGGCCAGTTCGTTATTGACGGAATCGGCGGGAATGCCAGGTTGCTGGACGGTCTTCCTCTGGTCCGGCTCGAGGTCGAGGAATGAAGGAAGCGTGTTCATCGGCAGTCCGAAACCCTGAAGGATCGAGAAGGCCCGCTCTTGTTCGGGTGTGAAAGCGATACCGTACTTTTCTCCCATGCTGCGAAGCATCTGCTTGCGGGCGCCCTGATTGTCCATATCAAAGAAAACCCTTCCGTCGTCAGCCACGGTTATGATAACGCGGTCATTGTCGGGAAGAATAATTTCTGACACCGACTTCGGAATGTCGACCGTTACCGGCTCCTCCGGTGCGAAGGTCGTCGTCAGCATAAAGAAAGTTACGAGCAGGAACGCCAGATCGACCATGGGTGTCATGTCCAATGATGGAGTTGTCCGGTGTACTTTAACTTTTGCCATAGTAGTATTAAAATTTATTAAGCCTTGTTACGGGCGGTGAAATTCTGGATGATGCTGTAGCTTGCTTCATCAATGCCGTAGGTCAGCGCGTCAATCTTGCTGGTGAAGAAGTTGTAGCAAACGATCGCCAGAGCGGAAGTACCGATGCCCAATGCAGTATTGATAAGAGCTTCGGAGATACCGTTGGCGAGGGCTACCGCGTCAGGAGCACCTGAAGTTGCAATCGCCGAGAAGGCCGCAATCATACCGGTAACCGTTCCGAGAAGACCCATCAGGGTAGCGACTGAAGCGATTGTGGCGATGATGACAAGGTTCTTTTCCAGCATCGGCATTTCCAGCTGGGTAGTTTCCTCGATATCCTTCTGAACGAGTAACACTTTCTTCTCCGGTTCAAGTTCCGTGTTTCGGGAGAGCTCGTCGTATTTGAGCAACCCTGCCTTTACAACATTGGCGACGGATCCCTTTTGCCGGTCGCACTCCTGGATGGCCTGATTGATGTTGCCGTTCGAAATCAGGGAGCGGATCTTATTTACGAATCTTTTTACGCTGCCTCTGCCGGTAGCGCTGGTGATCGTGATCAGGCGTTCGATGGAGAATGTGAGCACGATCATTAACAGGGCGATCAGGATGGCCACGACAATCCTACCTTTGTAGATGATTCCAAGCCAGTTGCCTGGTAATGGATGGTTATGAGGGTCGCCGCCTTCGAAATTCGCGGGGTTTCCCAGAACATATAGGTAGATTATAAAAGCAATAGCGATTTCTAAGGGGATAACAATTGCTGCGAAAGTGGATTTTAGGCTTTCTCCAAGTGAGCCAGAGCCAGATTTTTGTGCCATGTTAAATAGGATTTAGGTTTATAGT
>DASVOT010000215.1:0-26482 GCA_036383235.1 Chryseosolibacter sp. | reverse complement strand
CGCCGGATGGTCCACCGGGGAGGAGGTGGTCACCATGTGCGTTTTGCTCGGCGAGATGGGTGTTCTGGACAACGCCTCCATCGTCGGAACCGATATCGACCAGGACGTGCTTGAACGTGCCAGGGCACACCGGTATTCGATGAAGCACATGGAGTTGAACGAGAAAAACTACCGGCAGTCGGGCGGCTCCCGCAACCTCTCAAAGTATTACGCAGAGAAGAATGGTTACGCCGTCTTTCATCCGAGCCTGTTTGGCAGCGTTACCTACAAGAGGCACGACCTCGTCACGGGCGGGGTATTTGGCAAGTTCCATCTCATCCTCTGCCGGAATGTGATGATATACTTCAACGAAGTTCTGCAGAATGACGTGCTCAAAAAATTTCACGCGTCGTTGTTGCTCGACGGCTTTCTCTCCATCGGATCCAAAGAGTCGCTGATATGGTGTCAGCAGGCCAATTGTTTCGGGGCCACGCACAGCGATGAGAAGATTTACAGAAAGGTGAAAGACTAGCATTTTTTCGCGTTACCGATGATCGATGTTTCACAAACAGAATGTTCCTTTCATCCGTCTGCCGCTGCACGGCAGGCGGCTGTCATCGAATACCGTGGCCATTTCACGAATGAAATCATAACGTCCCTTCTCGACACAACCGCTGTCAGACTACTATGCGATGGTGAAGATCTGCGCACCAGGCGAAGGGTGTTGCGTGTGATGGTGGAGTCTCTTCAAAATATCGCCAGGCATCGGGAACCATGCGTGGACAACACAGGTGCCATTTCCGCGGACGTATTCGCCTTGCGAAAACAAGGGGGTCTTTACATCCTGGTTTGCGGGAATCCGGTGACGAGAAGCGCCGTCCCGCACCTTGCGGCGAGACTTGAGAGGGTGAATAGCCTGAACCGCCAGCAGCTAAAGGAATTGTACCAGCGCCTGCTGCTCGCCACCTCGCGCGCGGGCGGCCTGGGTTTTGTCGACATCGCGAGAAGATCCGGCACCAAACTGCGGTTTGATTTTCACGAAATATCTGACGAGCATTGTTTCTTCGGGCTGACGGTGGCTCTTGCAAGAGGGGGATCCGGAACTAAAAAAAAATATATGGACATTTTAAATCTCGAGGGAACGGAAGACACACCCGCCATCCTCTTTGATAAAAAGAAGGGCATATTCAAGATTTCCGGCCGTTCTATCCCGGAGGACCCTTCCGTTTTTTATAAACCCGTTCTGGAATGGATCAGGCAGTACGCCAAAGATGCTAATCCATCAACTCAAGTGGTCTTCAAACTGGAGTATTTCAACACCTCTTCCGCGAAGGTCATCCTGGACATGCTGTATGCTCTTGAAGCGATCAAAGGGGCGAGCATCCTTTGGTATTTTGACGAGGAAGATGAGGACATGGAGGAAGCCGGGCAGGAATTTGCCGAGCTGGTGAAAATACCTTTTGAATTTAAACCGTCCTGAATTCAGTTTTGTTTCGCATAAAACGCAGCTTCTTCTCCTACGCGATCCCTTAGGGGAATTTGTTTATCTTTATGAATTGAAGATGCCTTCAACGCCATAAAGATAAAAACCCTCCGTTTTACAAACCACGCCTTGCTTTCCTCCTCCGTCGGGATGCCGGCGCCTCAGAAACGAGTCCGGATCTTTCCTGTAAGATGGCTGATACAGCAAAGGGATTGTGGAGGTCCTCACGCTCCCCAGCGTCTGAGCGGACCTCGCCGTGGTAATGGCATATAAGTAACATTTTGGCGACGAATGCTGAATTTTTATCTTTATAACCACCTAATTTTATACTATGAAAATCCTAATCGCGGGGTTATGCGCAGGAATGTTACTGGCTTGTGATTCGGGCAGTAAGAGCGAGGAACAAGCTTTGGTCGATGCGATTGACATTTCAAACGGTGACAGTGAAGCCGTTTCCGCAGAGGTGAACGACATTTTACACCGGATACCCAGTCCGCTTGAGATCTCAGTTCTCCTGAAGGAATCCGGAAAAAGCTATAACCCGGCATTTCTGAATTCACCGGACAACGCAGAGCGCTATAACACCAACTACAGGAAAGCCCTCAACCTCGGCATTTATGGAACCGACCTGGGATATACGAATATCTACGAACACAGCCAGGATGGCATTAAATATCTGTCGACAATAAAAGGCCTGGCGGATGAGCTCAACATCGGGCAGTTCTTCGAGATGGAGACCATTGGCAGGCTGGCAGCAAACAGCGACAACCTCGACTCCTTATTATTGATCACGACTCAGAATTTCAACAACATTAATCACTACCTGCAGACCCAGAACCGCTCGGGTCTCAGTGTTCTGTTCCTTACAGGCGGGTGGCTCGAGGCGCTGCACATCACCTGCCAGGTGGAGAAGCTGAATCCCGGGAACACCCAGCTCCGGGAAACCATCGGCCAGCAAAAGATCATCCTGGAGAGCGTGATGCACCTGCTTTCGCTTTACGGGGAAAACGACAAGAACATGACCGCTCTGCTCGGTGACATGGAAACACTGAAGAAATCGTTTGACCAGGTGACCATTACCTCGGTCTACAAACCATCCACCTATGAAGTCGTCAATGGTGTCATGATGGTGAAGGACAACAGTACCTGCATCATTGATATCACGGACGCCGATATCGAAAACATCAGGACAGCCACCGAAACCATCAGGACCAAGATAACAAGCTAAGATTCTATATACAGAACCCCCTATGAAAAAGGTACACGTTTTTGTTTTCGCTTTCTTCCTGTTCAGCGGATTCAATTCCACGGCTCAGTGCAACGCGGAAATGCTCAGCACCCAATGCATTCCCAAGCTTGCACCCGGTTTTAATTTTCTCAAAAGCTATAAAATTGAAAAAGCAGGGAAAGAATACATCGAATACTCCTATGTGTTTACGAAAGGCACTCAATACATGATCAACATCTGTGAGCCGGGACAGAGTGTCCAGGGCATCACCGTAACGCTGGAGGATTCCGAGCGCCACCAGGTAGCCACCAACAGGATCAATGACCAATACGCCACCTCCATTGTCTATTCATGTAATAAAGTAGGCATCTACTACATCAAGTATACGTTCGACAACAAAGGCGACTACTGCGGAGGAAGCGCGTTAGGGTTTAAACGGTAAGAACCCCGTTGATCCAGCGGATTTCTTTAACCGGGGATTCACGGATCGCGCTAAGTCGGAAAAAGGGCTGGATCACTTCGCCGCGTCTCGCTTGACGATGGTAGCGCTTGCCTGGGCTTTCGGAAAGACGACGATATCGGCAAGGACCACGTGGTCGGGCACTGAAAGAACGTATAGCATGATGTCGGCGATGTCCTCCGCAGTCAGCGGTTTCATCCCCTTATAAACGGATGCCGCCTTTGCCTCATCCCCCTTGAATCGCACCAATGAAAATTCAGTTTCGACCATACCCGGGTGGATCGAGGTGACCTTGATACCAAACGGGTTCAGGTCCATGCGCATTCCTTTCGTCACCGCGTCAACGGCAAACTTGCTGGCGCAGTAGACACTCCCGTTGGGATACACTTCTTTACCCGCGATGGAACCGATGTTGATGATGTGTCCTGAATTTTGCTTCGTCATTTCCGGAATAACTTCACGCGATACGTAAAGCAATCCTTTGACGTTGATGTCCATCATCGCATCCCAGTCGTCAACATTCGCCGTTTGAACCGGGTCGAAACCGTGAGCATTTCCCGCGTTGTTGATGAGCACATCAATCTTTGTCCATTTGGGCGGCAGGGAACGGAGGACCAGCTTGACAGCATCGTAATCCCGGACGTCAAAAGACAAGGTTGTGACTTCCGTCAGGGCCGAGAGTTCGCTTTTAAGCTTTTCGAGTCGTTCCCGGCGCCGGCCGCAGAGGATGAGTTTGAAATTATTCTTTGCAAGTAACCGGGCCGTGGCCTCGCCGATCCCGGCGGTCGCTCCGGTGAGTAAAACATTTCGTTGCTCCATTACTGGAAAAGTAGGTATAGCGTGATGGTATTGGTGTTTATCCTTTGGAGGGGCTGCCCGTACTTATTCGTCGTGTTCTCCAGGATATTGACCAGGCCCCTTGAAAAACGAATTTCCGGTGAAAATTTAAACAGCGGATAATACAAATCAAAACCAAATCCTGCCTCAACGCTCAGGTTCATGGGAGTAATCCCGATATTGTCGGACGTGTTTTCGCTATTCTTCTTTCCCGAGGCTTCCAATCCCGGCTTGAATCCTCCGATCATGTACATCCGGATGTTGCCTCTCCTCTCCGACTTGTACTTTAAAAGGAAGGGCAGTTCCACCATCGTGGTTTCGACCAGCTTCGTGTCGCTGGGTGTGTCGTCGGTATAGACATAATGAAGGGTGTGCTCATAGAAGGCCACTTTCGGTGTCAGCCTGAAGTCGAGCAGGTCCGTCACCCGGTAGTTGACAATAAAGCCCAGGGAGAAGCCGGGTGACCATCCGGGGTCAATGCTGTAGACGGTATCAAAATCCTGGGTTACAAACCGGTCTGCGTACTTGATCTGGTAGGCCGTCGTATGCAATCCGATCAAGAAGCCGTAGGTCAGTTTCCGGTCGTCATACGTGGGGTTGTTCTTGTTCACCCATCGCTTCTTCTGGGCCACACCCGGTTGCGCGATACCAGACAGCAGCGCCAGCACGACAACTATTTTCGGGCAGAGTAGATGGAGCTTATTCCAAATGTAAGGCGTTTGCATGCAGTTTCTTTAAATCCCACTTTCCTGAGGATGCTTTCAAAATCCGTACCGTCGGGAAAGGCCTCGACCGATTCGGGAAGATAGGTGTACGCGGATCTATCTCTGGAAATTAAACGACCCAAACCCGGTAATATGTTCTTAAAGTAAAAATTATATAGTTGCCGCATGGGGAATTGGCGGGGCCGGGAGAATTCCAGCACCACCAGCATGGCGCCGGGCTTCATCACCCGGAGGATTTCTGCAAGGCCTTTTTCGAGATCCTCAAAATTCCTGGCTCCAAATCCAACGGTCACCGCATCGAAAGTATCGTCTCTGAACTGCAGGTTTTCGGAATCGCCGTAAAGTAATTCAATTTTGCCGCTGAGTTTAAGTTTTTCAATCTTCTTTCTGCCGATGCCCAGCATGCCCTCCGAAATATCGATTCCGGTCACCTTCACGGGGTTGAGGCTCATAGCCTGTATGGCAAAATCACCGGTGCCAGTGGCGACGTCCAGAATAAATTGTGGTTTTAACGGCTTCAGTATCCGGATGGCGCTTTTTCGCCATGCCCGGTCGATGCCAAGACTCAGAAAATGGTTAAGAAAATCGTAACGATAGCTGATGTTGTTGAACATCTTCGCCATCTGCTCCTTTTTTCCCGAATTTTCAGCTTTATAGGGTACTACCGCCATCCCGAATTCACTTAAAAAAACCGGTCCGAAGGTATGCCGTTTACCGGTAGGAAAGAAATTAGTTTTGAAGGACCTTGAACTCAACCCTGCGGTTAAGGGCGCGCCCGTCTTCCTCGTCGTCATTGCTGGCCAGCGGTTTGCTCTCGCCGTATCCGACGGCCTTCACCCGCCTGGGGTCGATGCCTTTCTTGGTTAGAAAATCCTTCACCGCCTCCGCGCGATGCTGCGAAAGAGTATGGTTGTATTTCCAGTGACCATAGTTGTCGGTATGGCCTCCAATCTCAATGCTGATCCGCGGGTTTTCCCGCATCATTTTTTCCAGTTTGTTCAATTCAGTATACGATTCTGTCTTGAAAGTCGCCCGGTCATAATCGAAATAGATGTTGCGCAGGATGGAGGTGGTGCCTACCGAGAGCTTCCGCAATTCGATGGTGCGCGTTGCGGTCTGCGGGTTCGCGGAAGCGCCGCGGATGTTCACATTTTGATTGACAAAAGCGTAACCCGTTTTCTCCACTGACAAAAGGTAGTCTTTCGGGGATGGGCTCGTGATCCTGAATTCATAAACGCCCGCCTTGACCGGCGTCGAGCCCACGACGATGTTATCGCTTAGTCCCTGCAGCCTGATCTTTGCCGCCAGCGGCGATTTGGTGTCCGCGTCGACCACGCTGATCATATAGGTCAGCGGGACCAGTTCCTTTTTCGATGCGCCGGAGGAAGTGGACGCCACGGGTTCCGTGGGTTCTTTCTTCACCGTGGCCACCGCATCTTTCATTCCCTCAGGCGTCGTAACAATAAAAATATCTGTGTACCCAAGGCCATCCTCCCGCACCGACGAATAGTACGCCCGCTTTCCGTCGGAGGAGGTGATGTAAAAAATATCGTCGTCGGGAGTGTTGATGGGATATCCTAAATTCTCGGGATCGCTCCACGTATTTGTTTTCGGGTCATACGTCGACTTGAATATGTCATAGCTTCCCATGTTCTTGTGCCCCTTGCTGCTGAAGTACAGGGTAGTCATATCATACCCGATGAAAGGACCTTCTTCATCGAATTCCGTATTGATCTTTGCCCCGAGGTTCTTAACATTTGACCACTCCCCTTTCGCGTCTTTGGTGGCCATGTAAAGATCAATCCCGCCCAGCCCCCCGGGGCGGTTACTGGAAAAATACAGCGTCTTTCCATCCCTGGAGATGGTGATTGATTTCTCTTCGAAACTGGAATTCACTTTTCCAGGAAGGGGAACGGGCGAGGCCCACGTGCCATCGCTCCTCTGCTGGCAGTAATAGATGTCACCGCCTCCTTCGTCCTTCAGAATATAGAGCGTCTTCCCGTCTGCGGAAAGGGCGAGATTCGAGTCGTGATACGGCGTGTTGATCTCCGTACCGATGTTCGCGGCATACCCCCAGGCTCCGCCCTTTTTGTAGGCGATGAAGATGTCCTCGAAAGGTTTATTGTCTTCGGCAACGTTTTGATTGAGGTTGCCTTCCCGACGCCGCGTGGTGAAGATGATCTCGTCCTCCTTTTCATTCAACACCGGTCCGTAGTCTTCAAACTCGGAATTGATCTCGCGCCCGATATTAACGATCGAAAAGTTTCCGGGATGGGAAACCAGGTCTTTTCCGTTCATGCACTCGACAATGCTTTTGTCGACTGTCTCCATCGGCACGCGGTCTTTTCCCTGGTAGTGTGACTTGGACTCGAGCCGTTGCTTGTATTCATTATAGAACCGCAAGGCGTTGTCAAAGTCGAGGCCGTACTGGTAACTTTTGCCGATCCAGTATTGAAGGTCGAAGCGATAATCCGGATTCTGCCGGTACACGCGCAGGAAATACTTAACGGCCAGCTCCTTGTTAATGGTGAGCAGATGGAGGTAGCCGGCATCGTAATTCGCTTTCAGGAACGTAGTATCAAGGTCGGCCGCCAGCACCATCAGGCCCCGCGCATCGTCGAGGGCTTTTGTTCCGGTAATCATTTCTTCCGCCACCTGCATGTAATCACGTGCCGTTTGCTTCGGATCTTGCTGGCCCAGGACAGGACCTGAAAGGAAAAGGATCACTAAAAAGGTCAGTACGGAGCGGATACCGGACATTTGTAGAAAAAAAATTATTACGGGATCAAAGTATATAATCCGTGCTAATATATGAAAATTGCCCTGATTTGCACATAATTAATCGGGGCAGGTACACCCGCTGAAGCGATCGGGTGCGTTGCTCATCAACTCTTTTTCGATTCCAGGTATGGAAATCAAACAGGCTGAATTTGTTTCAAGCGAAAGCGATGTGCGGAAATGTCCGCCCCCGGTGAAACCCGAATTTGCATTCATCGGGCGGTCGAACGTAGGTAAGTCATCGTTGCTCAATATGCTGACCAACAGAAAAAAGTTAGCAAAGACTTCCAATACGCCGGGGAAGACGCAGACGATCAATCATTTTATTGTCAACGACAACTGGTACCTGGTCGATCTTCCGGGCTACGGCTATGCGAGCGTCAGCAAGGAAAAGCGCGCCGGTTTCGGTAAGATCATAGAAGATTATATTCTCAAAAGGGAAAACCTTCATTGTCTTTTCATCCTCCTCGATGCAAGGCTGGAGCCGCAGAAAATCGACCTGGCATTCATCCAGTGGGCGGGAGAACAGGAAATTCCCATTTGTCTGGTTTTCACGAAGGCGGATAAGCTGACAAAAAATTTACTTAAAAGAAACATCCGCATGTACCAGTCGACTTTGCTGAAGTCGTGGGAGGAGCCGCCGACGATGCTAACGACGTCGTCCGTCTCCGGGCTGGGCCGGGATGAGCTGCTTTCATTTATCGGAAAGGCGCTGGAGGAACAGAAGTGAAAATGTTTACTTTTGTGCCTTAAACGGAGAAAGTATGACGCTTGCAGACATAGCAACGGTATCGGGGAAGGGGGGCCTGTTCAAAGTTCTGGCACCTACAAAATCCGGTGTGATCCTTGAATCGCTCGACCAGGCAAAAACCAAACTGGTGGCCACCACCAATCACCGGTTATCCCTTCTGAACGAGATCTCTATTTACACGACCACGAAAGAGGGGAACGCGCCGCTGCTCGACGTGTTGAAGAAAATAAACCAGGATTTCGGCGATGATCCCGGCGTCGATTCCGCCTCCGACGCTGACGAGCTAAAAGCATTTATGAAATCCGTTCTTCCCGAATACGATGAAAACCGGGTGTATACTTCCGACATCAAGAAGCTTGTAAAATGGTATGATGTCATCCGGAACTATGCCCCCGAGGTTCTCTCCGAGACAACCGAAGGACCGAAAGAGTCGGAGGGCTAAACACATCCCCGGAGGTCAGCAGTTCTCGGCCTTCTCCACCATGTTCTTTGATCCCACGTAGAAAGGCGTGCGCTGGTGCAATGACTCGGGCTCAATGTCGAGTATCCGGCGATGACCATCCGTTGCCTTTCCCCCTGCCTGCTCCGCCAGGTATGCCAGGGCGTTGCACTCGTAGAAGAGGCGCAGTTTACCCTTGGGGTCTTTGGCTGTTGCCGGATAGATGTAAATGCCTCCTTTCAGAAGGTTGCGGTGGAAGTCGGCGACAAGCGACCCGATATAACGGGCGGTATAACAGGAATCTTTGCAGAATTCGATATACCTCTTTACCGGGGCGCTGAAGGAATTGTACAACCCCTCATTGATGGAATAGATCTTTCCGTCGGCCGGCATCTGCATGTCGGGGTGCGACAAAAAATACTCACCGAGGCTGGTCTCATACGTAAACCCATTGACGCCGTGACCGGTCGAGTACACGAGCATCGTGGACGACCCGTACAGAATATAACCTGCTGCCACCTGTTCGCTGCCTTTTTGCATAATGTCTTCGCGGCGCATAGGGGTTCCGGGCTCGCTTTTCCTTCGATAAATCGAAAAGATGGTTCCGATCGAAACGTTTACGTCGATGTTCGAGCTTCCATCCAAAGGGTCGATGGCCATGACGTACTTCCCTTCGTTGTTGAGGTCGACGAACGTCTCCGATTCCTCGGATATCAGGGCGCACACCTCCCCTCCTTTCGCGAGGGCGCGCGTAAAGCGGATGTTCGCCAGCACGTCAAGCTTTTGTTGTTGGTCTCCCGCCATATTGGTAGAACCCATGGCGCCCATGATATCGATGAGGCCCGCCTTGTTCACTTCGCGGTTCACCACCTTCGATGCCAGCGCTACGTCGCGAAGCAGTTGCGACAACTCGCCGCTTGCGTAGGGAAACTGATCCTGGTTGTTTTTGATAAAGCGGTCGAGGGCCGACCCGATGGGCTGGGCTATGCGCGAGGTTTCGAGACTTGTCGGATAAACTTTATTCATGATCTTTGAATAATCGTTTCAAATGGTAAATATACTTCGCAATCGTTTTAGTGATGAAAAAATGAAGGTTTTTAAGTTTGGCGGGGCTTCCGTAAAAGACGTCCGGGGGGTTGAGAATGTAGCGATAATTCTACAGTCGTTTACCCAAACGCCGCTCTTAATCGTTGTGTCGGCCATGGGAAAAACCACCAACGCGCTGGAAAAAATTCTCCATCAGTTTCGCCATCACACTGACCACACTGCCGAACTTACCTCGCTGAAGCATTTTCATGCCACGATCATGTCCGGGCTGTTTCCGCCTGCGCACATCGTGTTCAGGATGGTCAACAACTTATTCACCGAACTCGAATCGCAGTTAAGGAGAGACGGCAACTACGACGAGGTATACGACCAGGTCGTGAGTTTTGGCGAGCTGATCTCGACGGTGATCGTCCATCAGTACCTGCTGGAAAAAAACATCTCATGCGAATGGATCGACGCCCGTGACTATGTTTTCACCGACGACACTTTCCGCGAGGGAAAAGTGGACTGGGACAAGACGTGCGCGGCCATCTCAAAATTGAAGCCGGACATCCGGAAGAGACATTTCATTCTCACACAGGGATTTATCGGAAGGGCGGGCAATGGGCTCACCACGACGCTGGGGCGGGACGGATCTGACTTCTCCGCAGCGATCTTTGCGTCATGCCTGGAGGCGGAGGCGGTAACAATCTGGAAAGACGTCCCCGGGGTCATGAACGCCGATCCGAAGAGACTGCCTGCGGCAACCGTATTCACCGAGCTGCCTTTCCGCGAGGCGGCGGAGATGACCTACTACGGCGCGTCCGTCATCCATCCGAAAACGATCCGGCCGCTCGCGACCCGCGGGATCCCGTTGTACGTAAAAAGCTTTGACAACCCCTCGCTTCCGGGCACGGTCATCCATGAATGCCGCGTGGAGGACCTGCCTCCGCTCATTGTCTTCAAGGAAAATCAATGCCTCATCTCCTGCAAGGTGACGGATTACACGTTCATCACCGAAGATCATCTTCGCCAGGTGTTTTCGGTGCTGGCGGAGTTGAACGTCCGGATCAACGTCATGCAAAATTCGGCGATCTCCATTTCCTTTTGTATCGACTTTGATGAAAACAAGCTCAAACAGCTTCTCAATAGGTTGCAGGCTACCTTCGAGGTGCATTACAACACAGGTCTCACGCTGATCACCGTGAAGAATTACGGCCAGGAAAATTTCGATTTTTACCGGAAACAACCCGGTGTGTTACTTGAGCAGTCCTCGCGGTCGACGCTGCAGGTATTGGTTCGTAAATGATGTCAGGAACGACCGGCGGCCTGCCTGAGGATTTCTTCTCTCACGAAGGACAAGAAATTTGTTGTCGACCGGTCGAGCATCTCAAAGACCTCCTGGAATTCTTTTTCCCCGCCGTGGTAAGGGTCGGGCACTTCCCCGCCTTTTTGACGGGGATCGAACTCGCGCATCAGCCTGACCTTGTGCCGTATGTCCCCGCTGTTGGTCAGCCGGAGGATGTTGCTGTAATTGCTGTTATCCATGGCGAAGATGAAATCAAAACGATGCAGGTCCTCGGCTGACAATTGCCTGGCGCAATGCTCGATCAGCACGCCGTTGCGGGAAGCATTGGCAATGGTTCGCGGGTCGGCGTTGTCGCCTATGTGATAGTTGGAGGTACCGCATGAATCCACCTCGATCCATTGTTCGAGCCCGTGCATGCGCACCTTGTGTTTCAAAATGGCCGCCGCCAGTGGAGACCGGCAGATATTTCCAAGGCAGACAAAAAGAATCCTTACTTTTTTCATCGGGGGCAAATGTAATAAATAGGTCCATACCTACCTGCCTCGAGCCGGCGATGCTTTCCCTGGGGCGTGGCGTATTGCGTATATATTTCTAGATTTGTTAAAACCACTTTCCATGGAATACCTTATCGCCGAGGATCAATTCGAACCATATGTGGCATTGATCCGGATCAACAGGCCGAAAGAGCTCAATGCGCTCAATCCGCAGCTGATGCTGGAACTGCGCGACCAGTTGCAGAGACTCGATGCAAACGCGAACGTGCGGGTGATCATCATCGCCGGCAATGAACAGGCCTTTGCCGCCGGGGCGGATATCCGGCAGATGGCCGATAAGTCGGCGCTTGAAATGGTGACAGCGGATCAGTTCAGCACATGGGACCAGATCCGGAAAACAAAGAAGCCCCTGATCGCGGCGGTGTCGGGGTTTTGTCTTGGAGGCGGATGTGAGCTTGCCATGACCTGCGACATGATTGTTGCATCGGAGACTGCGCGCTTTGGCCAGCCGGAGATCAAGATCGGCGTGATGCCCGGAGCGGGCGGAACGCAACGGCTCACCCGCGCGATCGGGAAAGCCAGGGCGATGGAAATGGTCCTCACAGGCAGGTTCATTTCGGCCGAAGAAGCTTTCAGTCTCCGGCTGATCAACAAAGTGGTGCCGGTAGAGATGTATTTGCGGGAGGCCGCAACCCTCGCCGCTGAAATTGCGCAGATGTCACCGTTCGCAGCGCAGCTGGCAAAGGAAGCCGTGAATCGCGCGTTCGAGACACACCTCGACGAAGGTCTTCAATTCGAGAGAAAGAATTTTTACCTCTGCTTTTCCTCCGAAGATCAGAAGGAGGGCATGCGCGCTTTTATCGAGAAACGAAAACCCGTGTATCACGGGCGATGAATCTACTTTCCCGGCCGTCGGGCGTTAGCGAACCGAAATACCGATGCCGGCAGTGAGGCACTTGTACTTCTGCAGCGTGTAGTCGGCATGCAGTGTCAGCACTGCGAGCTTCAGGCGAAAACCGGCGGTGGTGCGGAATCCGGACGCCGCGAATTTCAGATCCAGCGGGTCAACTTCATTGGCATCCGCCTGCCCGTTGCCATTGATATCATATGTGCCCTTCATCGCCAGGTTTGATTTCGCAATATTGTAGCCCATGCCTCCGTAAAGGGTGAGCACAGAAATTTTCTTAGAGATCACACCCTGGATGGTCGTGGCATTCATTTCAAAGACTCCATGCTGGTCGGGATTGTTGACCGGGTCGAAGTAACTCTCCAGCTTGAATTTTGTGTAGCCAATGAAACCGGAAAGGTCGAAGGGCAGCATCTTGATACCCGGGATCCACTGCTTGACATCGTGCATGATGCCTACCCCGAAAATTTTCAGGGAGGAGTCGTCGCCCAGGTTAATGGTGGGCGTAAACCGGAGCTTAAGGTCTGTGCCTTTTGGAAGGCCGAATCCCAGGTTCGCCATGGGAACGGGAAGCCAGTTTCTTTTGAGGTTTCCTTCAAGATCGATCCCTCCCGGTCCGACAAAAGTTTCTTTTACACCCGTATTGGAGTCGGTGTAACTGAACGTTGGCGCCGTTTCGGGACCGAAGAGTGTGGGAGCCATCGGGTATCCCGGCGAGGTAGGCTCAAGGTCAACAACCTGCAGATTCAGTTTGTTCACATCGAAAAACAGGTCGCTCTGCGGAATGGTCATCGCATTGGCCGTGATCGTAAGATCCACACCGGCTATTTTGTGAGCCTTGGCCGTGTTGTACCATCCCTGGTTGAGGCTCAGGCACAAGCTGTTCATAAAAGGCGTGGTGTACGCGCTGATCAGTTTCCGTCCGTCATCGATGCTTTCATTCAGGAGTTGGTCAATATCCTCCTGTGCAAAGGAAGGAACAACATTCACGAGGGTCATCAACAGAAAACAGGCTATCCGCAGTCTCGATTTCATATCCAGGATATTGGTTAGATAATATTTCAAATAACGCTCTTTTAAAGCTGGAAAAAAATTCCCGGGTTGCGCAAGGTTTGTATTTTTGTCGACTCATGAAAATTTTATACAGAATCTCAATCCTTTTCCTTGGTCTGGGTCTGAAGGTCTTGAGCCTTTTTAATACGAAGGCGAAGGAATTTGTGACCGGAAGAAAAGGCCTTTTTAAAAGAATTGAAGAATCGCTGAAAAACAACACAACCCCCATAATCTGGGTTCATTGTGCCTCATTAGGCGAGTTTGAGCAGGGCAGGCCGGTCATCGAGGCGCTGAAAACGGAGTTCAGTAGCTGGAAAATATTTTTGACTTTTTTTTCGCCGAGCGGATACCTCGTAAGAAAAGGGTATCCCAAAGCGGATCACATTTTCTACCTGCCGCTTGACACGCCGCGGAACGCCCGCAGATTCATCGACCTGGTGAGACCCCGGATAGCGCTGTTCATCAAGTACGAGTTCTGGTTTTACTTCTCGGAAGCTCTCAGGAAGAACGGCATTCCCCTGATATCCGTTTCCTCTATATTCCGGAAAGAGCAATTCTTTTTTCGCAAGACCGGCAGCTTCAACAGACGCATCTTGAAAAACGTCACGCACTTTTTCGTACAGAATCAGGAGTCGGTCGATCTCCTTCGATCCATTGATATTTACAACTGCACCCTCTCGGGCGACACGCGTTTCGACCGTGTCCGGGAAATAGAACAAAACAGGCAGGAGGTTCTCATTGCCGAAAAATTCAAACGCGGCGAAAAAACTTTTGTCGTGGGCAGCTGCTGGCAGGAAGACCTCGATGTGCTGATCCCCTTTATCAACGAGGACAAAATGAAATTCATTATTGCGCCTCACGAGATAACCGACACCATGGTGAAGGGCCTGCAATCATCCCTCTCGGTAAAATCGGTCCTGTATTCAGAGGCTGAGGACACGGATCCCGGCGAATACGCGGTGCTGATCATCGACAACGTCGGCCTGCTTTCGAAGTTGTACCGCTATGGGGAGTTTGCCTACGTGGGTGGCGCTTTCGGAAAGGGTCTCCATAATATCCTGGAAGCTGCCTGCTACGGGATTCCGGTTTTCTTCGGCAACAGGAACTATGAAAAATTCAGGGAGGCGACCGAACTCATTAACCGGGGCGGCGCCTTTGCCGTCTCCGATTACACAGCGCTGAAAAAAACTTATGAAATGCTGAATGTCCCCGAATCGTATCTGCTCGCTTGCGAAGTATGCCGGCAATACGTCGTTGAGAACACCGGCGCCACGGAAAAGATCATGAAATACTGCAGGCAGCTTTTGAAAACTGGCGCCTGATTTTTTCATCCGTGTAAATAAAATCGCCAACTTGACAGCCGGGTAGCTTGAAAAATAAACTCAAAATATGCAGGGCATTGTATTGCGCTCTACCGGTTCGTTCTACGATGTGCTGACCGACGCCGGCGCCAGGGTGATTTGCAGGACGCGAGGCAAGCTCAGGCTTGAAGGAATCAAAGAATCAAATCCGGTGGCGGTTGGCGACCGCGTTGTCTTTGAAGGCGACAACGAAGTAGGTTCCATCACAGAAATCCTGCCGCGCAAAAATCACATCCTCCGGCAATCGGTAAAAAGAACGGGGCATGCGCACGTTCTCGCGGCCAACGTCGACCAGGCTTTCCTCCTGGTGACGCTCGCGCTGCCGCGCACGTCGACGGGTTTTGTCGACCGCTTTCTCGTCGCCGCCGAGTCATTCGGGATCCCTCAAACCCTCGTCTTCAACAAAACCGACCTGCTGAGCAAGGAGGAACTGGACTATCAGGAAACCCTGATGGATATCTACAGGAACATTGGCGTGGGGGTCATCTCCATGTCGGCGTTCAATGACGATTACAAAAAGCTCGTTCCGCTGCTGGAGGGAAAAACCACCCTGTTCGCCGGACATTCCGGTGTGGGAAAATCCACGCTGCTGAACAAGATCGATCCCAAGATCAGCCGGAAGATCGGGGAGATCTCCGGCTTTTCAGAGAAAGGAACCCATACCACTACTTTCGCGGAGATGTTCCAGATCGGAGATAAGACTTTTGTCATCGATACTCCCGGAATAAAAGAGTGGGGCATGGTAGATATGAATGAACAGGAGCTCTCAGACTATTTTCCGGAAATGCGCGAGCGCCGGCTCAACTGTAAATTCGGATCAAAGTGTCTCCACATGAACGAACCCCAATGCGCAGTGCTCGATGCCGTGGAAAAAGGCGAAATCGCGCCGAGTCGCTATGACAGCTACATCAGCATCCTGTCAGGAAAAGACAACAGGAAGTGAGATCACGCTTCCTGGCTTCCACTTGCGAAAGCAGAAAGTCAACGGGTCAGGCAACTATTCGTGTCGCCTTAGCCTAATATTGCATGCGTGCATTTTTCAGATACAGCCATGTGTATCGCAAGGCCAGCCGAAGATCCAGCAGCTTCACGCATACGCTCATCTCATACAAGATCCTCTTCGCCAGGGCCCGCTGCTCCTGCCGGTCCCTGTTCAAGGCAAGGATCTTTTCACACACGCGGTACGTCGAGCGAAGCTGGGGGCTGAAGAAAGAAAACTGTCTCTGCGACATCGAGCCTTTGACGACCCTCTTCTTTACCAGGGCTGCGGGCGTATAGCAATAAAGAAAATCCCTGGATGACCGGATCCAGAAATCGAAATCTTCATAGGCAAGCTCCTCGTCGTATCCGCCCAGTTGATCGATTACCGTTCGCCTGAACATCATGGTAGGAGAACAGATGAAGAAACGTTCGACGAGCGCCTTGTAAACATTCCCCTCGGGAACCGAGTGGTGTGGAAAGTGGTCAGAGTGGAAGCGCAGGTGCCCGCCTTCTTCGGAGATCCATTCCGCGTCAGTATAATTTACGCCGAATAGGTCACCTGCTCTCGTCAGCGCCTCCACACCGCGGCTAACCCGGTCGGGCAGCAGAACGTCGTCGGCGGCAAGGTCGATGATAAAATCCCCTTCGGCGTGCTCCAGTCCGCGGTTGAATGCTTTGCAGTTTCCCGAATTGGTGAGGAGCTTCACAAATTTTATCTGGGGATGCAGCCTCACACAACTTTCAATCACCTGCACGCTGCCGTCACTGCTTGCGTCATCCACCACGATCAACTGAACGTCGGTGTATGTTTGCGATAGCACTGATTCAATAGCCTCCCGGACAAATCTTTCCTGGTTGTAGCAAAGGCAAATAACGGTCACCCTGGAGGAAGCCATCAGCCGATCTTTTTATAAAAGGAGAATTTTGACGTCGGCTGGCCGCCGACATGCAATTTGAAATCCAGAAGGGGAAAATTCGGTTTCCCTTCCAGCGCCGACGTACCCAGGTCTAACAGACCGATTCCGCTGTTGCGGCAATGTTGATAGATCCCATCCATCAAAAGGACGGAAGGACTGAGCTGGTTGTACCCCTTTTCATGGTTGGCGAGAAAATTATACATCACATTTTTCGTGACGCCGATCGAGACGGCGGCGGCGCGGACATCCGTGTCAAGAACTGCAAACAAATGATAATGACCGGGAAAGGCATTGAAAAACTTTGCCAGCTCCTCCAATGAAATCGAAATTTTGTAACCCTTCTCCGCGTGGCAGCGCGCAATGAATCCGTAAATCTCCGGAAGTCGGTCCGGTGACAACTTCCGAAAGGTAAAACCCGCCCTTTCGGATTGAAGCATCCTCAGCCTTTCCGAATCCCGGATGAGATCTGCAAACGCGGTGTCATTCACGGGAATGACCGTGCTGACTTCAGCGTCCTGCACCTGATACTTCCGGTTCAAAAAAAATGTTTCCAGCAACGACGACTTCGCCGGATCGTATGCGTGCGGCGGGTTCCTCACCACAACTTCCGTCACCCCCTTTCCTTTCAGGCGGTCTTCGAAGTCGGCGATGAAACGGTAGAGCGCCACCGGATTCAATCCGGCTGAAAATTCAACCGATCCGAACGGTGCTCGGCCGGGACTCCGCGCTGAGGTGGCTTCGATCCTGAACCGAATGCCCGCCACCGCTTTCTTTCTCCGCTGATCGAGGAGGTGGAAGGAAACCCAGCTTGCCGGATCCTGGAGGTTGCCGAATTGCGGCAGGTTGAAAATTGAAGGCTCATAATCCAGCCGAATACCTGGGGGAAGCGCGCCTTCGTGGAAAATGTACGTTTCCAATTAATATGGAATTCCCGGTTTGCGATAAATGAAATACAAAAGCAACATACCCTCTTCTTCGAGCCATCAAGATAATCAATATTGACCCTGCTCCATCATCCGGCGACCTTGGTTTTGACTTTGCTCCAGTTTTTTATTTGCCATGACACTTTACCCGTTGTGAGGTGGTTCCCTTCCGTGTCGTGGATCCTGACTTCACAGGTTACGACGACAGCATCGGTCGTTTGCAGCGGCCGGTAAACGTTTTTTTCAAGCCAGTCGGGTGGAGCGGAAAATTCTGCCGTCGCATTCATTTTACCCTGATAGTGATAATCCATTTCCAGCCGCTGCATAATGAGCCGGAACTTCCCGCTGTCGAGTCGTGACAACAAGAGAAAGCCTGTCGTAAATTCCGAAAGGGTAGCCAGGGCGCACGCATGCAACCCCCGGATATGATTGAAATTTTTTCTTTTGTAGGGGATAAAGGTTTTCAGTGTCACGTCGGAGAGGGAAGCGATCCTGAAGCCATGCGGCTTGTTAAAAGGTACCATCCGGTTCAGCGACCAGTTCAGCAGTTTCAGATATAATGAAGAGTGTTTTGCTTTTTCGATTATCTTGGCAGGTTCGATCATAGGGATGTTTTGTAACCGGAAGTTAAAAATATAGCGCATGAAAAAGAAAATCGTCGTGCTGGGTGCCGGCCTTGTGGGAAAGGCGATCGCCATCGACCTCTCAAAAGAATTTGACGTCACCGGCGCCGACATTAACGAAGAGGCCTTGCGGGCATTGCAGCAACACGGTATTGCCACCCGGAAGGTTGATGTCACGGAAAGGGAGTCGACGCGGTCTCTTCTGGAATCCTGTGACCTCGTTGTCGGCGCCCTGCCCGGATTCATGGGGTTCCGGGCGGCGCGCACCGTGATCGAAGCCAACAAAAACATGGTTGATATTTCTTTTTTTCCGGAGGATGCGTTCGCCCTCGATGACCTTGCGAAAAGCAGGGGCGTAACGGTGGTGACGGATTGCGGGGTAGCGCCCGGAATGGGAAACATCATTCTCGGGTACCACCATCCTCGCATGAACGTGAATCGCTATGAGTGCCTGGTGGGTGGCCTGCCCGTGATCCGCGAATGGCCATACGAATACAAGGCGGTCTTCTCGCCTATTGACGTCATTGAAGAATATGTCCGTCCCGCCAGGTTCGTTCAGAACGGAGCGTTGGTTGTGAAAGAAGCGCTGTCCGATCCCGAGCTTGTCCACTTCGAGGGAATCGGCACCCTGGAGTCGTGGAACTCAGACGGGTTGCGCACGCTGATCAGGACCATGGATGGCATCCCGAATATGATCGAGAAAACGCTGCGCTATCCCGGATGCATCGAGTACCTACGGGTGCTTCGCGAGTCCGGATTTTTCTCCGGCGAGGAGATCGAAGTAAAAGGCATCGCGATCCGGCCGATCGACGTCACGGCGAAACTCTTGTTCCCACGCTGGAAGCTGAAGCCCGGTGAAGAGGAATTTACGGTGATGCGCATCCGCATCAGCGGAGAGGAGAGCGGACTATCGAAGTCATACGAGTACAGCCTTCTCGACCGCACTGACAAGGCGAGTGAAACCTTGTCGATGGCGCGCACCACGGGCTTCACCTGCACCGCCGCCGCGAGGCTGGTGCTGGGGGGAAAATTCTCACGCGCCGGAATTTGTCCACCCGAGTACCTGGGCGAATCGGAAAACAATTTCAGATTTGTGATGGAACTCCTTCGCGCGCGCGGCGTGGTGGACCGGATAAAAGACTCCTGAACAGATGCGCCGTCCGGGTCCGTTACTTCTTCGCCGGGCCGGGAAGAGCAGCCAGCCGGCTTTTACGGTATCCGTAACTGAAGTAAATCACGAGGCCGACCGTCAGCCACACGAGAAAGTATACCCACGACTTGGCGGGAATCTCAACGAGCAGATAGGAACAGAAGAGAACACCCATGATGGGAATCAGGGAAAGGCTGCGCGCAAATGTCATAAAACTCAGCACCGTTCCCAGGGCGATAAAAACGAGGAATAATACCGCCTGCAGACCTTCGTCGCCGAGATGTGCAAGGTTGGCTGATATTTCATCGCGCACGAGGTACATGTAGGTGAAAAAAAGCGCGGGCACAATGTATTTGCCGTTGATGTACGGAAGTCTGAATCGTCGTCCCGGGTTTGGCTCACCCTGTACGGACGCGATGCGCGGCAGCATCAGCACGCCACCGGAAACCAGCACAAAGGCAAACAACGTACCGATGCTGGTGAGATCCGTCATGAGGTCACTGGCCATGAAGAGCGAGGGCACCGCCACCAGCACACCGGTAACAATCGTGGAGAACGAGGGAGTCTGATACCGGGGATGGATCTTCGCGAATGCTTTTGGCAGGAGGCCGTCGCGGCTCATGCTCATCCAGATACGGGGTTGGCCAAGCTGGAATACCAGCAACACGCTCGTAGTGGCCACCACCGCGCTGATCGACACGATGTAGCTGATCCATTTCTGGCCGATCCTGTCGAAGACAAATGCAAGGGGGTCGGTCACCTTTAGTTCTGTGAAGGGCACCATTCCCGTAAGCACGAAAGAGATGAGTATATAGAGGACCGTGCAGATCACAAGAGAGTAGATCATCCCCCGTGGAAGATCTCTTTGGGGATTGCGGCATTCTTCAGCGGTGGTCGAGATGGCATCAAATCCGATGTAGGCATAGAAGACGGCCGACACCCCCCTGAGCACACCTTGAAAGCCGTTCGGCATAAACGGCGACCAGTTGCCCGGCTGCACGTAGAAGAAACCGATCAATATCACAAAGCAGATCACTGCGATCTTGAAGACAACGAGGAAGTTGGTGGTTTTTTTACTTTCCTTGATTCCGATATACGTGAGGATGCTGATGAGAACGACAATGACAAAGGCGGGGATATTTATGAAAATGTGTTTCCCGAAGAGGACAGGAGCCGAGTTCCATGCATTTTGTGCGAACAGCAGTTTATCATCCAGCGGTTTCCCCTGGGCGATGGCGAGCTCCACCTCGTGGTAGGCGGCCTTTGCAGTAGCGGGATCGGCAGTCAGCCACGGTGCCAGGTGCAGTCCGAATCCCTCCAGGAGATTGTTGAAATAACCGCTCCATGAAATCGCCACGACGATATTTCCAATTGCATATTCCAGGATGAGCGCCCACCCGATGATCCAGGCGATGAGCTCGCCAAACGACACATATGCGTACGTGTAGGCGCTGCCGGCGATCGGAACACGGCTGGCAAACTCGGCGTAACAAAGGGCGGAGAACCCGCAGGTGACCGCCGTAATAATGAACAGAAGAGACACGCCCGGTCCACCATAAAAAGCGGCGGCGCCGATAGTGGAAAAAATACCGGCACCGACCACCGCTGCTATCCCCATTGCCACGAGGTCTTTTATTCCCAGTATTTTCTTTAATCCGCCTCCATGCCCGCCGCCCGCTTCCAGCTTCACGTCTTCGAGGATACTGGTGAAGGGCTTCTTGCGGAAAAGAGGATTTGCCATTACGGTGCAGGTTTAGGGCTGCCAAAATAAGAAAATAAACCAGTTGAAAGAACGCTGAGGCTCCGGGATGTGTTTACCCATCGCGGGGCAGGACGGATAGTGCCGGTGGCCTTAAAACCTCCTTTCGGTCGGGGAATCAGGGTTTCGGTTGAGTAGGATCAAGATGCTTTCTCCGGTTTCAGGTAATCTCTGCTAAAACTATTCACGAGTTAGGGATTTTTCAGCTATCTTAAGGGCACCTTTTCCGCCTTCACGGTATTTTTTGGGTACTTTTTTATTTTTTACATGGATGTTGGATTTAACGCAAACAAGGAGCAGATCTCGGTCGAGGAACTGAGGATGAGCATTTCGCCCGAGGAGATCAATAACCTGCCCTTAAAAACGTTCGGCGGCAAGACGAGTGTCATCAGCGATCACAGCATGCTTTCGAAAATAATCAGAGAAATCGAATCGCATGAAGTAGTCGGATTCGACACCGAGACGCGTCCGAGTTTTAAGAAAGGTCAGCTGTACCAGGTCTCTCTTCTTCAGCTGGCCATCCCGGGCAAAGTGTTTCTCATACGGCTGAATCACACCGGTGTCACGGAAGAAATTGCTTCGCTGTTCTCCAATCCGGCGGTCATGAAAGCGGGCGTCGGCATTCGCGACGACCTGAAAGCGCTCCAAAAACTGCGAAGCTTTGAGCCGGCCAATTGTTTCGATCTCTCCGTGCTGGCCAAGCAGGCGGGACTGCAGGTGGAAAGCGTAAAAAAACTAACGGCCCTGCTACTGGGATTCAGGATCTCCAAGAGCGCGCAGACCTCCAACTGGGAAGTCGTTACCTTCACGCAAAAACAAATTGAATACGCGGCCACCGATGCCTGGGTGTGTCTCGAACTGTTCCATAAGCTAAGGCCAAGACGCGACTCAATGCTCTCCTGAAAGACCCAGCCCGTAACTTCCCCCGCAGCCCATGACTCCCGCGATCAAGATCCTGGAAAAAAAGTTGTTATCTGACAACTGGTACAAGCTCTATAAGTACACCTATGAAATAACCGGCCAGGACGGGATCGCCAGCACCCAGACGCGCGAAGCCTACGACCGGGGCAACGGTGCCGTTATACTATTGTACAACCGCGAACGAAAGACCGTCATCCTCACGCGGCAATTCCGCCTTCCTACTTTTGTAAATGGAAACACCGACGGAATGATGATCGAGGCGTGCGCCGGCCTGCTCGACGAGGATAACCCCGAAGATTGCATCCGCCGGGAGACCGAGGAAGAAACAGGCTACCGCGTCGCCCGCGTCGAGCGGATCTACGAGGCCTACATGTCGCCCGGCTCCGTGACCGAGATCCTCTATTTTTTTATCGGCGAATACTCGAAAGATCAAAAAGTAAACGAAGGCGGCGGCGTCGGCCACGAGCAGGAAAACATCGAGGTCCTGGAGCTGAGCTTTGAAGAAGCCTACGATATGATGGAACGCGGCGACATCCGGGACGCAAAAACCATTATGCTCCTGCAGTACGCCAGGCTTCATCTGTTCCGGTAGCCGCTCCTACACTCCTTCCGCTGCATCCATCCCGTTTTCACCTGCGAAACTCCTGCGTTCACCGACGGGGGTCTTTGGCCCGCCTATCTCCTGTGGCCGCAGGACCGGATGCACCCGTATATTCGTGTATAAACAACAACAGTTATGGACACCTACAACCCCAGCTCGCCAACCCCCGGCCGCGAGACCGAAAATAAACCGGTCAGCGAAAACCGCTCCGGCCGGATTATGGGCGGCCTTTTTATTATCGCAATCGGATTGATGTTCCTGGCAAAGAAAGCGGGAGCGGATTTCCCCCGCTGGATGTTTTCTTTCGAATCCCTGCTGATCGCGCTCGGCCTTTATCTCGGTTTCCGGCATTCGTTCAGAGGGTTCGGCTGGGTCATTCCCCTGCTGATCGGGGGATTCCTGCTCGTCGACGATTTTTATCCCTACTATGATATTTCAGAATTTGCCTGGCCGCTGGTTATCATCGGGTTTGGTCTGTTCATCATCTTCCGGTCGGGGAAACGCCGGCATTGGCGAAGATGGGAGGAAGGGCACCATTTTTCCGAAGATTCTCAGGAAGACTACCTGGATTCCACCGTCATCTTCGGAGG
Source organism: Chryseosolibacter sp. (assembly GCA_036383235.1). Classification (GTDB taxonomy): domain Bacteria; phylum Bacteroidota; class Bacteroidia; order Cytophagales; family Cyclobacteriaceae; genus Chryseosolibacter. The sequence continues at coordinate 3,187 of DASVOT010000215.1, read as the reverse complement.
CGCGAAGAAGAATATCATCTCAAAAGACTTCAAGGGAGGCGAAACGGTGACTGTGTTTGGCGGCACCGAGATCAATCTCATGCAAGCCGACATCACCGCGCCGATCGTCATGGACCTCACTCAGATCCTCGGAGGCACGAAGCTCATCGTTCCCCCGCACTGGCGGATTCAATCCAAAGATCTCGTCGCTATTTTTGGCGGCGTGGATGACAAGCGGCCGATGATCAGCAATCCCGCCGCGACTGAATCGAACAAAGTGCTGATATTGAAAGGCACGTGCCTGCTGGGCGGCATCGACATTAGAAGTTACTAGGAATCACTAAGCATTGTCAACCTTTTTCCGGAATCGTCATGAACTGGTATATCTCAAAAATAGTATTCAGAATATCGGCTGAAAATACCCGGCATAAACCGCAATTCGATGAACAGCTTCGCCTCATCGCCGCCGAATGCGAAGAAGAGGCGTTCCTGAAGGCCCGCACGATCGGGCTCAGCGAGGAAGACTCGTTCCTGAACGACAACAAGAACACAGTAAAATGGGAATTTATCAATGTGGCTGAGATCGTTCCGCTTAAAAACCTTGAAGACGGGATGGAAATTTATTCGCACATCCATGAAACGGAGGAAGCGAAATCCTATATACATTGCATCCATCAGAAAGCCATCTTCATCAGGATGAATGCAAAGTAAAGGTTGATCCGTTTCGGCAATTGGCAAAGACGTTTTCATATCGCAAGCTGGGCTATTTCTTCTTACTCTGGTGCAGCAGCTGGATCGTGCTGCAAACCCTGGCGCTGGAATTCACGTTCGGGTTCGGGTGGGCCATCAGCCTGTCAGACGCCGCTGTAACCAACGTCATCATCGCCATCGCCGGCTACGACATGATCCTGGTGATGAAATACTACCAGCCGCGGCAGATCATCCGCCTTGCCATGAGCATCGCGCTGGCCGTGATCTGCGTTTTTGCCATCCACCATCTGAGCCTGCTGATCGTAAACGAGACCCCGGACTACACCGCCTTCCTGGATCGGGCGCTTTTCATACGCACACTTTATATCTGGCTGATGATGACGCTGGTGACGGCGCTCACGGGGCTGTGGTTCACCCTTCGTGAGCAGCAGGAAACGGAGAGCCGGACAGCCGCTGCCGAAAAACTGGCGCGGGAAGCCGAACTCTCGCGACTCCGGCAGCAACTGCAGCCGCATTTCCTCTTCAACAGCCTGAACTCCATCAGCGCGCTTGCAGGGTCGAATCCCCAGGAAGCCAGAAAGATGATCCACCAGCTCTCCGATTTTTTCCGCGGAACGCTAAGGAAGGATGACCAGCAGCTGGTTGAGTTGCAGGAAGAGCTCGAACACCTTAGCCTTTACCTGGAGATCGAGAAGGTACGGTTCGGACACAGGCTCAAAACGGAACTGCATTGCGCGGATGCCTCGCGCCACATGAAAATTCCGCCGTTGCTCCTTCAGCCCGTCGTTGAAAATGCCATCAAGTTCGGCCTCTACGATACCCTGGGTGACACCGTTATTAAAATCGAGGCGACGGCGGAAGGCAACTACCTCGTCGTCATCGTGCAGAATCCGTTCGACCCAACATCCGCTCCTCCCCGGCGCGGCACGGGCTTCGGACTGAACTCGATCCAACGCAGGCTCTATCTGCTGTTCGCCCGCAACGACCTGCTGGCGACGTCGCAAAAAGAAAATATCTTTACGACCACCGTGAAAATTCCCCAAAACGCATGATCAAAGCTGTACTGATCGATGATGAGCCGCTGGCACGAAGTATCGTTGCGGAATACCTGAAATCTTACCCTGAAATCAAAATTGTACAGGAATGCAACGACGGCTTTGAAGGTTTAAAGGCTATCGGACACCACAAACCGGACCTGGTCTTCCTCGACATTCAGATGCCCAAGATCAATGGATTTGAAATGCTGGAGTTGATCGAGGAACCCCCTGCAGTAATTTTCACCACCGCCTTTGACGAGTACGCAATAAAGGCCTTCGAAGCACATGCCATCGACTACCTCCTGAAACCTTTCAGCAAAGAGCGTTTCGACAAGGCCCTGGGCAAATGGCTGCAGCAACATCGGTCGGCTGAGCCCCCTGCGCGACTTCCGCAGGACCTCCGGCAGCCCGAGGAGGCGCATCGCATCGTCGTCAAAGAAGGTTCAAACATCCGCATCCTGCCCGTATCGGAAGTTGTTTATCTTGAAGCCTACGATGATTATGTAAAGATCTTTACCGTCAAAGAAATGTTTCTGAAAAAAAAGACCATGAATTACTACGAGCAATCGCTGGATCCGTTGCAATTTATCCGGGTACACCGCTCTTATATCATCCGGCTTTCATCCATCACACGGATCGAACCGCTGGAAAAAGACACGCATGTGGCGCTGCTCAAAACGGGGGTGAGAATTCCCCTCAGTAAAACGGGTTACAACAAGCTGAAACTGGCGCTGGGCTTGTAAACGGGAACGTGAATGGGAAAGAAGCCTGCCTTAAGTTTTATTTTCTTTACACTCCTGATCGACATCATCGGATTGGGAATCATTATTCCCGTGTTGCCCGCCCTGATCCAGGAACTGACCGGCGGGACAATCGCCGAGGCGTCGCGGTACGGGAGCTGGATGCTGTTTGCCTACGCGTCGATGCAGTTTATTTGCGCTCCGGTCATGGGCGGTTTGAGCGACCACTACGGAAGGAGACCGGTACTGCTTGCATCCGTTTTTGGATTCGGACTCGATTACCTTTTCATGGCCCTGGCCCCTGGAATCGGATGGCTGTTTGTCGGTCGCCTCATCGCCGGCATGATGGGTGCAAGCTTCACCACCGGCGCGGCCTACATCGCGGATATCAGCACGCCCGAAAACAGGGCGCAGAATTTCGGGCTCATCGGCGCAGCGTTCGGGCTCGGGTTTATCATCGGCCCCACCGTTGGAGGATTCCTGGGAGTCTATGGTTCACGGGTACCCTTCTTCGTCGCCGCGGGCCTTTCAACTCTGAACTGGCTTTACGGATTTTTCATCCTGCCCGAATCGCTGTCGGCCGGACATCGAAGAAAATTCGAATGGTCGCGCGCGAATCCGATCGGGTCCCTGCTTAACCTGAAACGCTATCCGGTCATCACAGGACTGGTGACATCGCTCATACTCATTTATATTTCGGCGCACGCGGTCCAGTCGAAC
>DASVOT010000214.1:0-2944 GCA_036383235.1 Chryseosolibacter sp. | reverse complement strand
ATCCGCCCGGTTGGCTGTGGTCACACAAACGCTGGAAAAAAAGACATCTTCGGAAAACGAGCCCCACCGGCGGAAAGTAATTTCGCCAAAACCGCCCGGCCGCGCTCCTCACATCAGGAAAGCATCTGTGCAATGTCTTCTTTGGTGAGCTGTTTCATAATACTCTCCTCGGTAGTGATCAATTCCTGTGTCAGCTTAAGCTTTTTCTGCTGAAGAAGAAGGATCTTTTCCTCCACGCTGTTTCGGGTGATGAATTTGTAGGTAAACACTTTTCTTTTCTGTCCAATGCGGTAGGCGCGATCGATTGCCTGTGCTTCAACCGCAGGGTTCCACCATGGGTCAAGAATAAAGACATAATCGGCCTCCGTCAGGTTGAGGCCCAGGCCCCCAGCTTTAATCGAGATGAGGAACACTTTCAGTTGAGTATCGTGATTGAATCGCTCCACCTGTTCCTTGCGGTCAGTACTCGACCCATCCAGGTAGGCAAAATCGATCTTATTATTCTTCAGGTATTCCCGCACCAGTTCAAGGTGTTTCACAAACTGACTGAAGACAAGGACCTTGTGCCCTTCCGCGATCGCGTTTTCCAGCATATGGGTGATGTCCTCGAGTTTTCCCGAATCACCCGAGTACCCTTGCTCGACCATGCGCGGGTGATTGGCCAGCTGACGAAGTTTCGTCAATCCCTCAAGGATCATAAAACGGCTGTTGCCCAATCCTTCCTGCTCAATAAGGCTGAAGATCTTTTCGCGGTAATGGGCCTTTACTTCCTCATATCTTTTTTCCTGGTCAGCGGTCATAACCGAATACTGCACGTATTCGACCTTCTCCGGCAACTCGGTGGCTACTTGCGACTTATGTCTTCGCAGAATAAACGGTTTAATGATAGCGCCGAGTTTTTTCGATCGCGATTCGTCTGCCTTCTTCTCGATCGGATACTGGTATTCATTGCGAAAGTAACTTTGGGTACCCAGAATACCCGGGTTGATAAATGACATTTGCGACCAAAGATCAAGCGTGGTGTTTTCAATGGGCGTCCCGGTCAGTACCAGCTTGTGCCGCGACTTTAACTCGCGGACGGCCTTTGCGATATTCGACGTCGGATTCTTTATCACCTGTGATTCATCCAGGATCACATAATTGAAGTAGTACTTCTGCAGCAGGTCTACATCAAGGCGTGTGATGCCGTAGGAAGTCAGCACAAGATCGTAGTTCTTGAATAACGCCGTGTCTTTCTTCCTCAGCGTGCCTGTATAATTGAGTATCTTCAGTTGAGGCGTAAATTTGGCAGCCTCCATTTCCCAGTTATAAATCAGCGACGTTGGCATCACGAGCAGAGAAGCTCCTGCACCTGCCTGTTTCTCGGCGAGCAGCAGCGTCAGAGTCTGCACCGTCTTTCCAAGGCCCATGTCATCTGCAAGGCAGCCTCCCAGCCTGTATTCATTCAGGAACCTCAGCCAGTTGTACCCCGCCTTCTGATAGGGCCTCAGCTCGCCGTTGAACCCTTCCGGCACCGGATAATTCTTGATCCCGCTGAATGAATTAAGCGTTCGCAGCTTTTCGCTGATATGAACTTTGGCCAGATTCCCCTCTTCCAGTTCTTTTACGAGGTTCAGATGATGTTTTCTCAACACCGGCTTTTCCTGGTTGCCCTCCGTCTCGCTCAAGGCGAAGAGATCGGAGTATTTGGTCAGCCATACTTCCGGAATGATGGCAATCTCGCCATTCGGAAGTTTAAACTCGACCTTCTTCCGCAGTATCAGTTTCCTCAGATCCTTGAAAGGAATCTCGAATTCTCCAAAGCGGATCTTTGCGTGAATATCAAACCAGTCAATATTTTCCTTTACCTCCACTTCGATGACCGCCTTGCCGACAAAATATTTCTTGTCGCGGCTCTCGGGCTGGCTGACCTCAAATCCGAGGTTCAAGAGGTTCACCCTGTTCTCATTCAGCCACGAAAAGGCCTCAGACTTTGCAATGGCCACGCGAAATCCCTTCATGGGCAGCCCCAGCTTCTGAAGTGTGTGCAGAAAATTCCTTTCGGTATCCGTCTTCCGCGCAACGCGGTGAAAAATATATCCCTCCGGTTGTTTTTCCACCGTCACGCTCACTGGCCCGATGTTGTCTCCCCTGAACCGGTGCTTGCCGTATTTGAACGAAAGGTCAAACACTATTTTTCCGGCCTCATCGCTGCCGTCCTCCGCATTCTGACGGTCCGGATCTTCAAAAAGCGATGGAACGGAAATGCTTTGGGCGGTGTGCAGTTCAGACAGTGTTAAAACCGGGTGTGGATCGTATGTACTTTTATTGATCTCGAATCCCCGCGCCTCCACATCATCAAACGACGCGATTAGCGGAGCGATAAACTTGTTGTAATACGTCTCTTCGACATTTTTTGGAATTACCACAAACTTCTTGCTGAAGAAAGGGATGAGCTTTTTTCCGTCGACGTGCTTTTCAAAGCCGTACAGTTTGCCGTTAACGACCATCCACGCGGGTTTCTTGCAGACCAGGTACGCTGACTCATTGGGCATTTCCAGCTTCTTACCCTGGTAATATATGGTGGGATAGTAATTCGTGTTCTCCTCCGTTCGCATGAAATGGAATTGAATGGTGGCCCGTTTGTCGAGCACCTCAATTTTTCGCCAGGTCGGCTCCCCGTCGTTTCCCATTTCAAAGAGCAACTTGCCTTTCAGCTTCTCCAGGATCTTGGCCCGGCGTTTCTCCATGTACTCCTCGATCTGCTCCTGAACCATCTCGTTGCCCTTTGACCGATCATAGGTTTTTGTCAGGAACTCTTCCGGTTTAATAATCTTCGGGGAAAACTTCTTCACGTTCGCATCCTGGTGCATGGAATCAATGGCCTCGATCAGCTCGAAATCGCGGTCATCCAAACCCTTCGAAAATTCACGGGCATTCTTGGCAGAGATATTCTGGTGCTGGT
>DASVOT010000213.1:0-1814 GCA_036383235.1 Chryseosolibacter sp. | reverse complement strand
ATACTTCCAGCCTCAACCGCATCATTCTTCCGACAACTATCAATTGCCACGGTGCGTGGGACAAAGCGCAGGCAGGCTTTAGACCTGGCAATTGATATCACCGACAGGAAGCCTTGCAGGCAGGGGTCAATTGACAGGGAGAAATTGATTTTGAACCGGCTGAACCTTTTCCTCAATATCCTGTTACTTTTAGGGCATGAACGTCAAGGTTTCGCGGAAAGAGCATTTTAACGCTGCGCATCGCCTTTTCAGGGCGGACTGGCCGGATGAAAGGAATGAGCGTGTTTTTGGAAAATGCAGCAATCCTCATTATCATGGCCACAATTACGAGCTAACGGTAAGTGTCACGGGACCGCCCGACCCGGATACCGGGTATGTTTACGACATGAAAGCGCTGAGCGACCTCATCAAAGAAAACGTTCTGAGCAAATTCGATCACAAAAACCTCAACCTGGACACCGAATATTTCAAAGAGCTCAATCCGACCGCTGAGAACATTGCCGTTGTCATCTGGCGGATCTTAAGGCAGAAGATAGATCCCAAACTTGAACTGAAAATCACATTGCATGAGACAGAAAGAAATTTCGTTGAATATCCGGCCTCTTAAGCCTGCCGGCGCGGAAGATGAGGATGACCATGTCGGCACGTCTGAGGATACGCCGTTGCGTCCGGATGCTTTTGATCTCGACGACGAAGAAAAGATCGACCGGATCGCCAAGCACTTCAGGGAGATCATGCACATCCTCGGTCTGGATCTTACCGACGACAGCCTGAACGGCACGCCGCGGCGCGTGGCGAAAATGTATGTGAAAGAAGTTTTCAGCGGACTGAATCCCAGGAACAGGCCTCATGCCCGGCTGTTCGAGAACAAGTACCGCTACGACCAGATGCTGGTGGAAAAGGACATCACCTTTTACTCGCATTGCGAGCACCATTTTGTGCCGATATACGGGAAAGCGCATGTCGCCTATTTTTCATCCGGAAAAGTGATCGGCCTGTCGAAGATCAACCGCATCGTGCAGTTTTTTGCAAAGCGTCCCCAGGTGCAGGAGCGGCTCACCGTACAGATCGGCCGCGAGATGCAACGCGTGCTGCACACCGAAGACGTCGGCGTGGTGCTCGACGCCAACCACATGTGCGTGGCCTCCCGCGGCGTGGGCGACACCAACAGCAAAACGGGAACTGCCTATTTCTCCGGCAAATTCAAAGACGAAAACATCAAACGCGAATTCCTGAATTATATCAACAGCAAGTAGGTTTCCGCGCTATCATACCATTTCCGCCATGAAGGCGCGAAGACCAGGACGGATAAGGGTCACCGATAACAGAGCACGGATAACAGGACCCTGATCCTGCTCATCGTGCCACACCCGGGCCCGCAACTTCCGCCCAGCCCGACGATTGATTTGTCCCCGATGAGGTTTTGCGCATCAGGTCGTGGTTGTGGGCACCTGTCGAAGAGTTTTATTCAACCCCTTCGGGGTTCGATCCCTCGCCGCACCACCCCGCATTTCATGCGGGGCTACTGATGTTTGATCCTTTCAGGATCGGGAACCAGCGACGCAAGACATACCCGCTCCACCTTTCAACAAAATTCGTACGATCCCGTCGGAACGTTGACACCCTTATACCTCTATACCCTATACCCTATACCTTAGACCTACACCTCTCCGTATATCCGTATATCTCCGGGTAGCGCGGGTCGTTACCTAACCGCGCCCCCACAGACCCGTACGAGCGGCTTTCCCGCATACGGTTCCTCTGTCTTCGGCTTCGCTAAAAGATAGCTGTGATACACTTTCGGTCGCAAGAGG
>DASVOT010000212.1:0-9165 GCA_036383235.1 Chryseosolibacter sp. | reverse complement strand
TGAAACCACACCAGTTCGATCTGTCCCGTGCCATCCTGAAAATAACACACCATTCTTTTCTTATAACCTCCACCTATCAATTCCTTCCCCGTAATTTTTCCTTTCAATTGAATTGCAGGCATGTCTTCGCGGATTTCACCGACACGGTAAAAGCGCGACCGGTCTTCGTAACGGAAAGGATAGTGCTGAATAAGATCCCCGTAAGTAAAAACTTTCAATTCCTTATTTAAAAGCGCCGCACGCTGAGGGCCAACCCCTTTCAAATACTCGATAGGTGTATCAAAGAAACCTGGCATAAGGTATGAAAAGGCAATATTGAAAAATTAGTATTGACTTGGCTGCAAAAAACTCAAAATGTGTTATTTTTGGAATCCCTGGCGGTTACTATTGTGCAGGTTGAACACATTAAGGTTGTTATAGTATGAAGGCGGATTCTAAAATATTCAAAGGGATCGAGTACGTGCAGGTAAGTGAACTACCTCAGTCGCAAAGAGACATTCTGACTCAAACCATCAACCCCGAGCTTTATATCAAGTTATTGATCGATGGTAAAATCATCAGCGGCTGCCTCCAGTATAAAGATTATAACAAATGGTATCTGGAATCCTATCAGGAATATCTTGACGCCATGCGCAAACAGTCGACTTCCTCGGAAGTAGAGATCAAGCCGAACCTGGCGTTAAACAAACTCTAATCCCATACTCCTTCTTCAGGCACGATTTCCAGAACGTTTCCCTCCGGATCGTTGAAATAGAATGATTTCTTTCCACTCCTCCAGGTGATCTCATCGATGATCGCAATGCCTTTCCCGGAGATCTGATCTTTTGAGTCCTCATATGCATGCGTGGCTACCTCAAAAGCAAAGTGCTGTTTTCCTCCTCCGAAATGCGGCGGCGGCGAAACCTTCTCCTTTGAATCGTCAGGATTGAACAGCAAAAGTACCGATACTCCCACCCGCAGAAACAAATGCTTTTCCTGCTCATATCCGATCACAGGAAGGCCGAGCGCTCCGCTGTAAAATTCCTTCGCCTTTTCCAGATCACGCACATACAAACAGGTCTCTTTTATTTTTGTGAACTTCATAGCAATTCGCTTTTCAAAGTTACGTAGCCATCCCACATTTCTCTCAGGATCTCTGCGGCTGGCTGAATTCTCTTGATCGCCGCCGCCACCTCTCCTATTTCAAGCTCTCCCTCTTCCAGATCTCCCTCGAAGATGCCGAGTTTCGCTCTACGGTTTCCCAGGATCAGCTTGAGCTCGCCGACAGTAGCCCCTCTTTTCTCCGCCTCGTCTACCAACCGATAAAAGCTATTCCGGATCATTCTCACCGGAGTGAGTTGCTTCAGCGTCAGGCAGGTTTCGCCCTCTCCCGATTCGACAATCCGCTTTTTGTAAAGCATATGCGCGGAAGATTCTTCGCTCACGGCAAACCGGCTTCCTACCTGTACGCCTTCCGCGCCAAGCGCCTCCGCCGCAAGGATGGTTCGGCCATCGTAAATGCCGCCTGCCGCTATTACGGGAATAGTCACTGCATCGCAAACCATTGGCACCAGCACCAGGGTCGTCGTTTCCTCCCGACCATTGTGTCCGCCAGCTTCAAAGCCTTCGGCAACTACGGCATCCACTCCTGCAGCCTGCGCTTTCCGCGCAAACTTCACGCTGGAAACTACGTGCACCACCGTGATACCATAGTTTTTTAAGAAAGCCGTCCAGGCAGTTGGATCACCCGCGGACGTAAAGACGATTTTCACGCCCTCCTCCACAACGATATTCATGAGCTTGCCGATCTCCGGATACATCAACGGAACGTTGACACCAAAGGGCCCCAGACAGTGCGCTTTACAAGAGCGGATATGCTCCCGCAACACCTCGGGATACATTGAACCCGCTCCCAGCAGGCCGAGACCGCCGGCAGTACTCACGGCAGACGCGAGCTTCCAGCCGCTACACCATACCATTCCCGCCTGAACGATGGGATAGGAAATTCCAAAAAGACTCGAAACCCTCTTTGTCTTGAAACTCATAGCGGCCAAAAATTACTGAATCCTTTAACGCCAAATGCCGGATCCGGAAATTTCAACCGTCGGATAGGCTGGTCACTTTTAATTCGAGAATAAGTTGTCCACAAAGAATTGATTTAGAAATTCAGTACTAAAAGGCTGATAATCACGCCGTTAAACCATGCATTGCAGTGGATGTGGATAACTTGACAATTTTGTTGATATCTTTTTGCCCGATTCGCTCTATCAATCGTGTCACAGATAAGTCGCTGAAATTGAGTCGTCTTAATTTAGCGGATTCTCAAAAACTTAACTGAAGAAAAGGATTTTATTTTTTGATTTGCGAACCGGGAGATCGATAAAATGTTTTTGTCGTGGGCCCTTGCTTCGTTCATAAAACCGGCTGAATATGCGCAGACTAATTTTTCCTGGATTGTTTTTTCTCCTGAGCACTTGCCTTGCGCAGGAGGCAAAGACCGTCAGGCTTGCCGACCTTCAAAAGCTCATGAACGAAAAGTCCGAAAAAATACAGGTAATCAATTTCTGGGCAACGTGGTGCGGACCGTGCGTGAAGGAGCTTCCAGTCTTCGAAAAGCTTCGTGCGGAAGGGCGACCGGACGTGAAAGTCACCCTGGTTTCGCTGGATCTTGACCTGGATCCGAATCCGGCCAAAGTCTATCGGTTTATCTCGAAAAAAAACATTCAGGCACAGGTGTTGCTGCTCGATGAGCCCGATGCCAATTCCTGGATCAGCAAAATCGACAAGGAGTGGTCCGGAGCGCTGCCTGCGACCATCCTGATCAACCACAAGACCGGCAAGCGAAGATTTGTCGGAAGAGCGCTTGAAGAGGGAGAGCTTGAAACTTATTTACGTGAAATTCAATAGAAAAAAGTGATGGATATGAAGATTTTTTCTGTAGTCGCGCTGATCACGGGCCTTGTGGCGCTGGCGGCTTCTACCTTCGGCCAGGGATACGAAGTGGGAGACACCGTTTCCGATTTCAAACTGAAGAACGTGGATGGCAAAATGGTTTCCCTCTCAGATTTTAAGCGGTCGACGGGCGTCATTGTCATCTTCGACTGCAATACCTGTCCGTATTCAAAAGCTTACAACGATCGCATCATCGCCCTCAATTCAAAATACGCTTCAAAAGGATTTCCTGTTGTCACCATCAATTCAAATGATGCGGAATCTTCACCTGGCGATTCTTTTGAACAGATGGTTTCAAAAGCGAGAAAGAAAAAATATGATTTTCCGTATCTGTGGGATGACACGCAGAAAGTCGGGCGCGCGTTCGGCGCAACGAACACGCCTCACGCATTCGTTCTGAAGCGGCAGGGTAGCGACTTCGTTGTAGCCTATATCGGCGCAATTGACAACAATGCCCGCAATGCATCTCTCGCTGACAAGAAATATGTCGAAGACGCAGTGAACGCCCTTCTGTCAGACAAGCCCGTGCCCGTTGAAAAAACGAAGGCAGTAGGATGCGGTATCTGGTGGAAAGACGCCTAGCCTGTGTATCAGTTGTTATTGTGCCGGCAGACTAATGAACCGGGACGAATTTCAAGCCGATAATTGATCCGATCAGCAGGAAAACAAAGAACAGCCTCCAGAACTCGGAGGGTTCTTTAAAAAAGAAAATTCCCACCAGTACGGTTCCAGCCGCTCCGATACCGGTCCACACGGCATAAGCAGTGCCCATCGGTATCGTCTGAATTGCTTTGTTGAGGAAATAGAAGCTCAGGCAAATGGAAATCACGAACAGCAGTCCCCAACCCTTGTTCGAGAAGTTCCCTGACAATTTTAAACTGGTTGTAAATGCAACTTCAAATATTCCTGCAAAAATCAGATAAAGCCACGCCATTTGGATTTTATTTAGCGCACAAATCTAATCTTTGTATATTATCTTCCCGCTTGTGTATTGTATACGGGCGGTAAAATTATCACGGCAAAATATTCTCGGTTCCGTGCTATTGCCGGCTGCGAAGCCGCCGGAGACCATCGCTGAAATGAATGAATCAGAAAATTCGCCTGCAAAATGGGATTGATCAATTCAATATTAACCTGGGTCATGAAGAAGCGCATTCATCAGATAGAGCTTTTCATGAAATATCCCCATGAAGTGCAGGAAGAACTTTTCAGGAGACTGATCCTGGAGGCGAGCACGACTGAATTCGGGAAAAAGTATGGGTTCAGCGATATCCAGACTGTTGAGCAATACCGCGACCGTGTTCCGGTCTTCACCTACGAAAAAATATTCCCGTATATCAAGCGCTTGATGCAGGGCGAACAGAACATCCTCTGGCCGACCGAGATCACCTGGTTTTCGAAATCTTCGGGAACGACGAATGAGCGCAGTAAATTTATCCCTGTGTCACAGGAAGCGCTGGAAGAGTGCCACTTCAAGGGAGGAAAGGATCTGATCTCGATTTATGTGAATAATTATCCCGAGACCCGGCTGTTTGATGGCAAGGGGCTCGCTGTGGGAGGAAGCCACCAGATCAACGAGTACGACTCCAGCGAATCGTCCTTTTACGGAGATGTGTCGGCGGTGATCATGCAGAACCTGCCGCCGTGGGCTCAGTTCATCCGGACACCCAGCCTGGAAACGGCGCTCATGGCGAACTGGGAGGAAAAGATTGATAAGATGGCCGTCGAGACGGCAACGGTAAATGTTACCAATATCGCCGGCGTTCCCACCTGGACGGCTCTTTTGATCCAGCGGATTGTTGCCCTTGAAAAGAAAGACAACATCCTCGAGGTCTGGCCAAACCTGGAAGTATTCTTTCACGGGGCGGTAGCATTCAAACCTTACAAAAATCTTTTCGAAACCCTCATACCAAAACCCTCCATGCGCTATGTGGAAACCTATAATGCAAGCGAGGGCTTTTTCGGCATTCAGGACCAGCAAGACTCCGAAGAGATGTTGCTGATGCTGGACTATGGTATCTACTACGAATTTTTACCCGTTGAAGAGCTGGACCGTGAGCATCCGAGGGCCATCGGCCTGGGAGAGGTTGAGGTCGGAAAAAACTACGCAATGATCATTTCCACCAACGCGGGTCTTTGGCGGTATAACATCGGCGATACAATCAAATTTACATCCGTGTCTCCTTACCGGATCAGGATCACCGGCCGCACGAAACATTTTATCAATGCCTTTGGCGAGGAGGTGATCATAGAAAATGCCGAATCGGCAATCAGCCACGCTTGCCAGAAGACCGGCGCGGTGATCGACAACTTTACCGCCGGCCCGGTCTTTCTCGAGAAAGGGAAGAAGGGCGGGCATGAATGGATCATTGAATTCAAGATTGCGCCCGGAAACCTCGACCACTTCGCCAGGCTGCTCGATGAAAGCCTGCGCGCTATCAATTCCGACTACGACGCAAAACGGCAGCACGACCTTGCCCTCGTGGCCCCGAAGATTCACAGCGTGAGCACGGGTACTTTTTACCAATGGATGAAACGGCGTGGAAAACTCGGAGGACAGAACAAGGTGCCCCGCCTGTTTAACAGCCGCGATTACGTTGACGATATTCTGAAGATGGTCGCGCAGCGATAAGAACTATTCCTTCTTCACACTGCTGAACCACGAGGCAATACTCCATCGGGCCGATTGTTCCACGACTGCTCCGCTCTCTGCCGCGCGGTTTACTTTTTCCACTGTGTAGAAGGCTGTCGGCAAGATCTCTTTGAGCTTCTCCAGCAGTTGTTCAAGCCTCTCGCGCTGAAGCACCGTGAACACCAGGTTCTCCTGGCCATCCGGTCCCTCTGCCTTTACATATGTGAACCGCATGTTATGCTTATTCAGGTGGGCGAGCAGCCCGCCGACATCTTTTCGCGTGATGATCCTGACGATGACCTTGCCGTACGCAATCTTTTCTTCGATGATCATTCCCACAAAAATCCCGGCCGCAAAACCCGCAGGATAGGCAAAATAACAAATCCAGTTGTCGAGGTGTTCAAAGATCTGCCTGATCGCCATCAGCCAGATGAACGATTCAAAGAACCCCAAAAGCGTCGACGTGAACTTTCGTCCGCCCAGCACGTAAATGATCCTCACAGTATTGATGGATACATCGCCAATCCTTGCCAGGAAGATCAGCAGTGGCAGGACAATGAAGCTGAAGACGGGTTCAGGGATTCCCAGGCCGCCGACGAAAAATTCTTCCATTTAAATAATTGCGTTTTCCCAAAAATAGGAAACCGCGCGTACTTATTCGCGCCCGGTGCAGAAACACCGGCTGAGCGCGTCTTTATCCGAACAGCTCCTCAAACACTTCGGTAAGTTTCCCGAAAGATTTTACGGCGATTCGGGTCTTGGCCAGGTCAAGAGATTTGTGGCTGTATTTCGAAATGTAAATTTCTTTAAACCCCAGCTTCTCAGCTTCCGAGATCCGCTGATCGATCCGGTTAACGGCTCTCAATTCTCCGCCAAGGCCGACCTCTGCGGCAAAGCACAGTTTGTCGGACACCGGTATTTCCTCCATCGATGAAATGATGGAGATGCAAATGGCCAGGTCAATGGCCGGGTCTTCCACTTTGATTCCTCCGGCCATATTTAAAAAGACATCTTGTGTTCCCATTTTGAAGCCGCATCGTTTTTCGAGCACCGCCAGCAGCATGTTCAATCTCTTGTGGTCGAACCCGGTGGATGTGCGCTGTGGCATTCCATAGGAAGCCGGGCTGACCAGAGACTGAATTTCAATGAGCAGCGGCCGATTGCCCTCGAGCGTCGCCCCAATGGTGATGCCACTCAGCTGACCGTCTTTTTGCGATATCAAAATCTCGGAAGGATTGGATACTTCGCGAAGACCACTTCCCAGCATCTCGTAAATTCCGATTTCCGAGGTCGACCCAAACCGGTTCTTTGTTGTGCGAAGGATCCGGTAGGCCAGGTGGCGGTCGCCCTCAAACTGCAGCACCGTATCCACCATATGTTCGAGCACCTTCGGCCCGGCCAGCATGCCATCCTTGGTGATGTGACCGATGAGAAAGACCGGGGTGTCAGTTTCCTTCGCAAACTTCATCAGCTCGCCGGCACACTGTCGAACCTGTCCGATACTTCCCGGCATGGACTCAAGCTGGCTGGAGTAAAGTGTTTGAATGGAATCAATGATCACAACATTTGGCGAGACCGCCTCCACCGCCTGAAAAATATTCTTTGTGTTGGTCTCGGTGAGGATGAAAAAGGAAGGCGAAAAATCATTCAGGCGTTCGGCGCGCATTTTAATCTGCTGCTCGCTTTCCTCGCCGGATACGTATAAAACCTTCTGTTTCTTGAGCCGCAATCCCACCTGGAGCATCAGCGTGGATTTTCCAATGCCGGGCTCTCCGCCAATCAGGACCAGGGATCCGGGAACGACTCCACCGCCCAAAACGCGATTGAGCTCGTCATCCCCCGAATTCCAACGGATGTCGCCCGATGATTCAATATCCTTAAGGGTCCTCGGTTTGCTTTGCCGCTGACGCGCCGACTCCTGCCTCCATTCATTTTTGGTTTCGGCTTCTTTTGAGATTACTTCCTCGGCAAACGTGTTCCACGCATTGCACGATGGGCACTTCCCCAACCATTTGCTGGATTCATAACCACAGCTCTGGCAATAAAAAACTGTTTTTGATTTAGCCAAGGAAGAAATGTTTATGCAATGATAAAAATGTAATCCACGCAACTGAAAAAAAATTGCCGAAATTGAAATTTAATTATTATCTTAATATCCTGATTACCTAACCTAACCCTCATTTTATGAAAGCCCTCTTCTCCGGCCTTATCGCAGCCATTTTTTTTCTCCCTGCCACAGCGCAAAAGTCTCCAGTCAAGTTCGGCGAAATTCCAATGGAAGACATGACGATGACCACATACCCTCTGGATTCATCGGCTTCCGCTGTGGTGCTCGTTGACTACGGCGAGGCATATATCCTTTCCACCAGTGTTTCCGTAAAAATGACGTTCGAGCGGCATGTTCGCATCAAAATCCTGAAACAGGAAGGAACACAGTGGGCAAACGCCATCATTCCCTTGTATGATGCCGGAACCGCTGAGGAAAATGTCAGCAACCTCAAAGCGGTTACCTACAACCTTGAAAACGGGAAGATAATAGTAGAGTCGAAAATGTCAAAGGATGCCGTCTTTCGCGAAAAATTCAACCGCTTCTTCATTCATAAGAAGTTCACCCTGCCGGACGTCAAGGTGGGATCGGTTCTGGAATATTCCTACATGGTCAACTCCGACTTCCTCCTCAATTTCCCCAACTGGCAGTTTCAGAAGGACATACCTACGCGGTTAAGCGAATACTGGGCGATCATCCCCGATTTCTGCACCTTTGAAAAATACATGCAGGGATATGTTCCTGTTACATCATATGAAGTCAAAAACCTGAATATTTCCGGAATCGCGTCGAAAGGACATCATTACGTCTGCACGAATGTCCCGGCTTTCAAGGAGGAGCCGTACATGACCAGCGAAACCGATTATATATCGAAAGTAAATTTTGCTCTCTCGCAGATCAGCATCCCCGGCCAGATGGTGCACGACATCATGGGGTCCTGGCAGAAACTGAGTTCGCGTTTGATGGAAGACGATGAGTTTTATGGCGCAGTAAAAGGCTCCGGCTTTTTGAAAAGCACCGTGGCCCAGCTCACCCAGGGCCTCACGGATCCCATGGAAAAAATTGCGGCCATTCACAAATATGTGAAAGAGACCGTCGAATGGGATGGCAATAAGGATTTTTATGCCGGCAACTTCAAAAAGATTCTCGAAGTAAAGAAGGGAAGCTCGGGGGATATCAATTTAATGCTGGCGTCCATGCTCCAGAAGGCGGGCCTGGATGTCGATATGGTCCTTCTCAGCACCCGCGACCATGGATTCGTGCGCGAACAGTATCCCATGTCCAAGCAGTTCAATTATGTCGTGTGCCTGGTGAGATTAGGCGACAAAAGCATTTTTCTGGATGCTACCGAAAAATATCTTCCCGTTAACGTGCTGCCAGAGAGGTGTTTAAACGGAAGGGGACTGATCGTTTCGCCCAGAAATTTCGGTTGGATCAATGTGGACACAAAAACGAAAGCCAGGACAACCGTCAGCGCCGATCTCCAACTGCAGGAAGACGGCATTCTGAAAGGTAAGGTAGCCTTTACACATGACGGATATGACGCAAACAGAAT
>DASVOT010000211.1:0-2701 GCA_036383235.1 Chryseosolibacter sp. | reverse complement strand
TGTTTCGTATATGAACGACGACGGTGTTCACCGCTTTGTTATCCGTTACGGGTATGGATTGACTCGCGGCTGAAAAGCCTTTTGCCACCGTGCCAGGTGAAGTGTACGCGATGACGGGAGGTGTGACATCGGGAACGACCTTCGTCGTGAACCGCCATTCTCCTGCATTGATCGCCGCGGTAGGATTTGCGTACCGGTCCCTGAAAGCGCCTGCGTCCATGAGGACGCTGTATTCAGTTTCGCCGTCCAGGGTCACCGGGAGGTTGAACACGAACTGGTTGCCGGTTTTGGTTCCCGTCGTGACGTCGATGGTGGCAATCGCGGTGGTTGTTCCGGTTTTTCTCAGGACGATGGTTTTTCCGCTCACCGGGAAACTGTTTTCATCGAACACGATCGTGATGGTCGTATTCGGCTCGACAAGGGTGGCATTATGCACCGGGATTTTTGATGTAATGGCGGGGCCCTGGACATCCTCGTCAATAACAACGATCTGGTTGACCGGTGCCAGCGGATAGTTCTGAACCGACCCGTTCGGCCACTTCACCTGGATGTTGGTGATGCTGGTCGCCGATCCCAGGCCGAAGTGGGCAACGAGACTGTTTCTGGAAACGAGGGAAGATACGGAGGCAAGTTGCCTGGTTTGTGTGTTGCCCCCCGCGTTGAGGGTGATCTTTGCGCCCAGCGCTTCCGTACTCTTTCCGGCGGCAGGATTCAGTTTCACTTCGACCCAGTTGCCCGGTAGATTATTGTTTTGATAAAAATTGGCGTTTGCGGCGTGAAGGCCGTCTCCGGAATTATCGAAAATGAAGGCTGACATTTCGAGGTCGAGCAATCCGTTTTGGTCGGGGTCCGCATTGGCAACGGTGTAATGGGAAACAGAAAGATCATTGATCTTCTCCGTGGTGATCTTTTTAAA
Organism: Chryseosolibacter sp.; assembly: GCA_036383235.1. Taxonomy (GTDB): domain Bacteria; phylum Bacteroidota; class Bacteroidia; order Cytophagales; family Cyclobacteriaceae; genus Chryseosolibacter. Next base: position 1,785 of record DASVOT010000211.1, on the reverse strand, counting down.
GGACACGCTTCCGGTGACGGAAGGATCGCGAAGAAAGAGGCGGGACTGGGAGCCGTTAAATGGAAGGCTGACGGTCATAAGGTCAAGGTAGCCATCGTTGTTATAATCGCCCCATGACGCGCTGGTGGCAAAGTTCGCCTCGGAAATCAAAGTTGACGCGTCTTTCGTGAAAGTGCCGTCTCCATTGTTCTTATACAGTGCGTTGGCAGCAGTGCTGCCGCAATAGAGGTCGATGTTGCCATCGTTGTTGTAATCGCCCCACGCGGCAGAAAAGAGATTCGTAGCATCCAGGCCGTTGCCGGTAGTCAGCGTGAATGTTTCATCTCCGTTGTTCTTATATAATGCGACGGCACCATTCGTATTGCCGATAAAGACGTCCTGGAAGCCATTGTTGTCGTAATCCGCCCAAATCGCCAACACACTTTCATTTGTTGTTGGGCCGCTCTGGAATTTTTTCGTAAACGAGTGATCGGCATTCTGCTTGAAGAGCGAGATGCTGCCATCCTCATCATTCAGAATGAGCATATCGGCAAGCCCGTCGTTGTTTATATCCGCCCACGACGTGTACGAGATGGTTTTTTCAATCACGGCGAGATCACCCAGCTGGGCAGACGGAACTTTCGTGAAAGTGAAATCACCGTTGCCTTTGAAAATATCCAGGAGACGCGCCTGGTCGCCATTGAAAGCGATATCCGGGAAATGATCGTTGTCATAGTCTGCCACGGAGGGGAGAAAATAAGCGCCATCACCAAGGCTTACAAGTATCTGTTCGTAGTTTCCGCCACCAAGATTCTTGAAAATCATCGGCTTGGCCAGTTGGTTTACATCGTCATACTGCATGGTGAAATAATCTTCGAGACCGTCATTGTTGAAATCCGCCCAGAAGGACCCGATGGTTGCCGAGGCGTTATAGGATGTAATGGCGTTGTTGGCGACAATAAAGTTCGGCTTTTTGAAAGGTACCGTAACGACGTCTGAGTAAGGTGACGCGTCGGGCGTCGCGTTTCCATTTAACGCCTTCAGGCGGTAATAGTACGTCGTGCCTTCGGTAAGGGGTCCGTTATCGATGTAAGTGGTTCCCGGAAACGGTACATTCGCTACTTGGGAAAATCCAGACACTGCGCTGACGGAAGACCGTTCCAGGATATACGACTTTTCATAATACGATGTAGGCCATTTCACCTCGATTGAGGTATTGCTTACCACATATGCATAGAGAGCCAGGGGCTTTGCAGGTGCCGGGTCGGTAGGGTTCAACGTCAGGGAAATGGTTTCCGTTTTACCATCAAAACAGGCTCGCCATTTTATCTTCAGGGTGGTTCCATTCCAGGTTCCCAACCCGTTCGGGTTGATCTCGCCAGGTTTTCCAACAAGGGTATTGCCGCAGCTTTCATAAAAAGTCCATTTTTGAGAAGTACCCGTGAGGCTTAGCGACAGGTCGCTGATCTCATATTTGCCGCCGCCCAGGTGTTTTATTCCCACATTCACGGGCGACCCGAGAAGGCTGTAGCTCTCCGTCCCGGAATTGATGGCGCTCCAGCTCCTGTTTTCAGGAATCGTCTGGGCGCAGGCTGCGGGAGTGGTGAAGCTGATTGTCGCGCTCGGGGCTGATTCCCCTGCGGCACTTTTTGCCTTGACCCGATAGGTGTAGCTAGTAGCAGGCAGCAGGTTGGAATCCACAAAATATCCCCTGTTTCCGGAACCGTAGCACACATCCCATCCACTCACCTGGCCGGCGACAGTAAAGTCCACCCCGTTGATCGATCGTTCGATGATAATATCGTG
>DASVOT010000210.1:0-4994 GCA_036383235.1 Chryseosolibacter sp. | reverse complement strand
TTTCCCGAACTCCGGAAAGGAAATATCGGACTGGTGGTGGCCACGCAGATCGCGCGATATGTAAGTCCTGAAAACCCTCTACCCGGATGGCATTCTCCCGAACAGGCATGGGCGCAGACACAGGGCCAGCTCGCGTGGTATCGCGCCATGGAAGAGGCCGGCGAACTGGTTTCCATCAGGGACTGGGAGAGCCTGGAAAAACACCTTCATTCCTGGCAATCCGCGAACGGCGACAATGAAAAACTTCCCATTGGCTATATTCTCAGCCTCGAAGGCGCCGACTCCATCGTGACCCTCGACTACCTGGAAACTGCCTATCGGTACGGACTTCGCGCCGTCGGCCCCGCCCACTACGGACCCGGCCGATATGCGCAGGGAACGGATGCCACCGGCCTCATGGGCACCAAAGGCAGGGCGCTTCTTAAAGAGATGGAACGCCTTAACATTATCCTCGATGCCACTCACCTTTGCGATGACAGCTTCTGGGAGGCGATGGATCATTTCCATGGTCATGTGTGGGCAAGCCATAACAACTGCAGAGCGCTGGTGAACCACAACCGGCAATTCAGCGACGAGCAGCTCAAAGAACTGATCGGCAGGGGGTCGGTGATCGGCGGAGTGCTGGACGCCTGGATGATGGTGCCGAACTGGGTACGGCGTGTTTCCAATCCCAGAGAGATGAATTGCAAGCTGGAGGTCGTCATTGACCATATGGACCACATCTGCCAGCTTGCCGGCAACGCGCTTCACGCAGCCATCGGCTCTGACCTGGACGGCGCCTATGGAAAAGAGCAAAGCCCTTATGACCTGGAGACGATCGCAGACCTCCAAAAGATCCCCGCCATGCTCTCAAAAAGAGGGTACTCGGAGGAAGACATTGTGAACATCACCCACGGCAACTGGCTCAGATTCCTTAAAAAGGCGTGGTCATAAGGACGTCGCCACTCGTGGGATAGCGCCGCCCGCTGGGTTCCCGGCTCAAACCCTGAAGAATTGAGGTTTAAAGTCTACAACCGGGAAAATTAGCCTTTATAGAACCGCCGCAAAGCCGCTTTTTCTTTCTACCGGAACGGGGACACTTTTTTTCTGTCACAGCGTTATTAATAATCGTAAATTCCGCCCTGATGAAAAAGAGATTGATCGTCTGGTTTTGCGTAATCGTGTCGCTGGCCGGCCTGTCGTTCACAACGCCGGCAGACCGCTATTTCGAGATCGCCAAGAACCTGGATATTTTTGCCACCCTCTTCAAGGAGGTGAATGCATTATACGTCGACGAGGTGAATCCCAACAAGCTGGTGAGAACCGGTATCGATGCGATGCTTGCCTCGCTCGATCCCTACACCAATTACATTCCGGAAGACGAAGTGGAGGATTATCGCACGATCAACACCGGGCAATACGGAGGAATCGGCGCGATCACACGTTCCATCAATGGCCGTACGGTCGTCACTATGATCATTGAGGGCTACGGTGCGCAGAAGGGCGGACTCAGAATCGGCGACGAAATTGTGGCGATCGACGGCGTACAGCTTTCCAAGCTGAGCCGCGAGGAATCCGGACAGCTGATGAGGGGGCAGGTGGGCACTCCCGTGACGCTGTCGGTGAAAAGGTACGGGATTGAAAAGCCGGTCAGTCTTCAGTTCAACAGAGAGAAAGTCAAAGTACACAACGTCCCGTTCTACGGGATGGTCGGCGATGATGTCGCGTATATTCACCTATCGGATTTTACACCTGACGCGGGGAAAGAAGTAAAAACTGCGTTGTCGGATTTAAAAGCAAAAGGCGCAAAAGGTGTGATCCTGGATCTGCGGGGTAATCCGGGAGGGTTGTTGATCGAGGCGGTGAACATTGCCAACCTGTTTATTCCGAAAGGAGAGCTGGTGGTGAGCACGAAAGGAAAAATCCCGGAGAACAACCTGAAATATGAAACGCTCAACAATCCGGTGGACACCGACATCCCGGTGGCCGTTCTGATCAACCGCGGCAGTGCATCCGCTTCCGAAATTGTCGCGGGAACACTGCAGGATTATGACCGGGGCGTTATCATCGGAGAAAAATCGTATGGGAAGGGACTGGTCCAGGTGAGCCGGCCATTGTCCTACAATTCCCAGCTCAAAGTCACGACAGCAAAGTATTACACTCCTACGGGAAGATGCATTCAGGTTTTGGATTATGCCCACCGCCGCGAGGATGGCAGTGTCGCCTCTATTCCTGATTCGCTGAAGCGCAGCTTCAAGACCACGCATGGAAGAACCGTGTACGACGGAGGCGGCATTGACCCTGACATCAAAATTGAAGAGAACGAATCACATCCTCTTCTCCAGGTACTGGTTGAAAAAGGGTTCATCTTTGATTTCGCCACCGCGTATGTTTATAAGAATCCATCGAAAAATCTTAACCCGCGTGAATTCAGCCTGACCGATGACGAGTACCGGGAATTCGTTTCCTGGATGAAGGGAAAGGATTATTCATACAAGTCGTACGTGGAGTACGGGATACAGCAACTGACCGAGCAGGCGAAGAAAGAAAAATATTATGACGGACTGAAGGCAGACCTGGACGAGATCACCGCCCATCTCAGGGACAGCAAGAAAAATGAGCTGACGCTATACAAGGAGGAGATCAAACGCGCTTTGGAAGAAGAGATCATATCGCGCCAATACTTTGAGAAGGGCCGCATCGAGGCAGCCTTTAAATATGATCCCGATGTCAAGAAAGCGATTGACGTGCTCCATGACGGGCCTCAATACCAGAAGACGCTCAACCTGCAGTAAAGGCTGCCGTCGCCGGCAACGTCAACGAAGCTTGTCCTGATTTCCACTCACGAACGGGTCCTGTTGCGTTGTTCCAAGATTTGGATCCCGGATAGAATTTTCCAGGGGTCCGTGGATGGAAAGCTGGTTCGCGCGGCGGTAAAAAAAGAAGGGGCTCCTTCCGAAGCCCCTTTGCAAGAGAAAAAAGCGCAGATCATCTCAAAAACAAAAGTTCGCGGTATTTTGCCAGCGGCCAATCCCCGTTGTCCACGAGCAACTCCAGCTTATCGACCGAATCGCGAATGGTCTCGAAATATTTCTCCTTGATATCGTCGCAGTATGCGATTGCCCTTTTCTTGACGTCGGTGATCTTGTTGGCACGCTTGCGCTCTTCCACCATATCGCGGACGTTGTTCTTAATAATTTCAATGTGACCGGAAATTTCCTTGATGGTTTGAAGCACTGCCTTGTTATCCATACCCAGCCCTGCGAGTCCATTGGCATTCGTGATCAGTTTATTCTGGTAGGCGATGGCAGTAGGCACGATGTGGTTCATGGCAAGGTCGCCCATGACACGCGCCTCGATCTGGACGCGTTTGATGTAGGCTTCCAGGCGGATCTCCGTCCGCGCTTCCACTTCCTTATGTGACATCACGCCGTGCTTCTGGAAAATATCCAGCGCTTTCTTCGTGGTGTAGGCTTCCAGCGCGCGGGGTGCGTTCTTGACGTTGCCAAGTTTGCGCTTCGCGGCTTCCTTGACCCATTCTTCGGAATATCCGTCGCCTTCGAAACGAATGTCTTTTGATTCCTTGATATACTGGCGCAGCACGTTGACGATGGCGAGGCGCTTCTCCTCGCCTTTCTCGATTTGCGAGCTTACGGAATTGTGAAACTGATCGAGCTGTTCAGCCACGATGAGGTTGAGCGCCGTCATGGGAGTTGCGCAGTTGTCGCTTCCTCCTACCGCGCGGAACTCGAATTTGTTTCCGGTGAAAGCGAAGGGCGAGGTACGGTTGCGGTCCGTGGCGTCGAGGATGATTTCTGGAATCTGTGAAATACCCAGTTTCATATACATGTTGTCCCCTTTTTCGATCTTCACATTGCCTTTGCTCTCCAGCTCATCCAGCACCGATGTCATCTGCGAGCCGATAAAGACCGACATGATGGCGGGAGGTGCTTCGTTTGCTCCCAAACGGAAGTCGTTGGCCGGGGTAGCGATACTTGCGCGAAGCAGATCGGAGTATTCATGCACGGCTTTGATCGTCGTGATGAAGAAGGTGAGGAACATCAGGTTATCGCGGGCGCTGCTGGTCGGGGCAAACAGATTCACGCCGGTGTCAGTGATGAGTGACCAGTTATTGTGTTTGCCGCTTCCGTTCAATCCGGCGAAAGGTTTCTCATGGAAGATGACTTTGAGGTTATGGCGCTCGGCCACCCTTACCATCACGTCCATCATCAGTTGGTTATGGTCGTTGGCGACGTTCACCTCTTCGAACAGGGGAGCTACTTCAAACTGGCTGGGTGCCACTTCATTGTGACGCGTGCGGACCGGGATACCAAGCTTCCAGGCTTCGATCTCAAAATCCTTCATAAAGTCACAGACCCGGCCCGGGATGGACCCGAAGTAATGATCTTCCATTTGCTGGCCGCGTGCGGGGGCGTGACCAAAGACCGTGCGGCCCGCCATCACCAGGTCGGGGCGCGACTGGAACAAGGCTTTATCGACAACGAAATATTCCTGCTCGGGGCCGAGAGAGGCCACCACTTTCTGAATGTCTTTGTCGAACAGTTGGCAAACTTTGGTTGCCGCCACATCCACGGCTTTCAGCGCCTTCAGCAAGGGGGCCTTGGTGTCGAGGGTCTCGCCGGTATAAGAGACAAAAATTGTCGGGATGCAAAGCGTTTTACCATAGAAAAACATCGGCGATGTCGGATCCCACGCTGTGTAGCCGCGGGCCTCAAACGTGCTTCTGATACCACCACTCGGGAATGATGATGCGTCAGGTTCCTGTTGAACAAGTTCACTCCCTTTGAATTTCTCAATCCCGGCCAATGCGTCGAAAAAGGAATCATGCTTCTCCGCGGTACCGCCGGTCATGGGTTGAAACCAATGCGTAAAGTGCGAGGCGCCTTTCTCCATCGCCCATGATTTTACCGCCGCAGCCACCGCGTCCGCGGTTGCTTCGTCGATCTTCTCGTGATTCTTGATCGCCTGGCTGACTTTCTTAAAGACAGCAGGTG
>DASVOT010000209.1:0-5819 GCA_036383235.1 Chryseosolibacter sp. | reverse complement strand
GGTAGTAACAGCGCATCAGCGTCTGCTGAAGGAGCTTTGCCACACGCAAGCTCGTTTCATGCGTCACGTAGGGGTTGCCATCGCGGTCGCCCCCGGGCCAGAACCCCACTTTCATCAGGTCAAAATTTTTCCAGGTTTCCGGATCGATCTGCAAGCCCTTCATCAGCTTGAGAATGATCTCCGGGATCACCTCGTAGAAGACGTGTTCGAGGAACCACGTGAGACTGACCGCCTCATCATACGGCGTCGGTTTCTCGCGGTTTATAAACGCCGTCTTGCCCAGTTGACGGAGAAGGAGGTTGATGTCTTCCAGATTTCCTTTTCCGATCGATTCTTCCAGGTCGTTGATGATAGCCAGTACGTTGCCCGGGTAGAATTGGGTCGGATGCGCCGTGAGCACAATGCGGATGCTGAAATCGCTTAATTTCTTTTTCAGCTCCTCTGTGACGCCCTCCGACTCCGCGCGCAGCAGAAGTCCGGTCAGCGTGCCCTTGCCATGCAGGTCGTTGATCTGTGAAAATGCCGCATCTTCGATGGAATCGAACAACACAACCTGTCTTTCCGTATACTGTATAAAATTGAAGAGCAGGTCGAAGAGCTCTTTCTGGGTGGCGGAAGGAACAAAATCCGTGAAAAACTTCCTGATGATCGATTTTGGATCTTTTCCTTTGTTGAAGCCCGTCTCGCAAGCTTGTTGCAGAAGTGGCAACAGGGTGCCCGTTCGATAAATGCCGGTATAAGGAAGGTTTAAGAATAAGCTGTTGTAAATGTGATAACGGGTTGAAACAGCCTGGTTATAGCTCTTGATCATGTATAAAGTTTGACGTCCCGCAAATTTATCAATTAGCAGGAATCGCTTTATATCGATCCGGGCTTATTATTAGGCCGCCCGTTAGGGGGCCGGAATGGCCGTTTCATTCGATTACGAAATCACCTTGTCGCGTGTAGACGGCTACTTGATGACTTCGCCCTTGATGGTCAGCTGCACCGGACCTTCGGGGTTGTTTGCCGTGACGATCACCGTCTTGGAGAATATGCCGGTTTTCGCTGCATCGTAAGTGGCTCGTACAAACCCGGAGGCGCCTTTTTCCACCGGATCCTTCGTGTAGGCGGTGACCGTACATCCGCAGGAGGCCTGAACGGATGATATGATCAATGGGACCATGCCATTGTTGGTGAAACGGAATTCAAACGATGCCGGGATCCCCTCCTTGACCTTGCCGAAATCATGAACGGTATTGGTCCACGAGAAGGACGCGGCCTTGAGGGCCGGTTTCCCGGACTTGGACGCGACCGTTCCTTCCTGGGCGGCAGCGCTGAAAACGAGAACCAGGGCGCAGGAGAAGATGACAAGCTTTTTCATATTTGTTAGTATATTAAGATACAGGTTCACGCGAACGATGACGCAATTTAAGCCACCGCGACGGCAGGCGGGGTTAACGAACTTGTAATAAATGTTAAGAAGTTGTTAATGACTTTCGGACGACCCTTTCTTTATTTTACTTTTATTGTGTGAAAAGCTCTTCGATCAGGCTTATCGTTATCCTCGCCGCGCTTTGCATCAGCGGCATTACCGTTACACAGTGGTACTGGGTGCGGCGCGCGTTTAACCTGAAGGAAGATGAATTTGAAAGAACGGTTAACGCCGCCCTGTTCAACGTCGCCCACCAGATCTACGAGATCAACAAGACGCCATCGCCGGCCGTCAACCCCGTCAAACAGGTTTCAACCAACTATTTTGTCGTTCAGATCAATGGCGAGATCGATGCAAGCCTCCTTGAATTCCTGCTGCGCTCCGAATTCGAAAAACGCAATGTCAAAGCGGATTTCGAATACGGCGTCTATGATTGCTCGAGTAAAAAGATGAAGTATGGGGATTACGTTCCATTGCAGGCGACGGGTGAAAAAGCGACGAGCAAGAAGTTGCCGACATGGAATAATTATGCCTATTATTTCGGCGTGCAGTTTCCCAACCGCGAAGCACAGCTCATCAACCAGATGGGCATATGGTCGTTTTCATCCCTGGTCCTTCTTCTCGTCATTCTGTTTTTTGCCTACACGCTCTTTGTCATCCTGAAGCAGAAACGACTTTCGGAAATTCAGAAGGATTTCATCAACAATATGACCCATGAGTTCAAGACGCCGATCTCCACGATCGCGGTGTCAACGGAAGTCCTGAAAAACCCGGATATTATCCGCCAGCCCGAACGTTTGCTGAGCTATACTACCATTATTGAAAAGGAAAACGCCAGGCTGAAACACCAGGTGGAGCGGGTTCTGCAGATGGCGAAGCTCGACAAGGAAGACATAGGCCTCAAAAAAGAGCAGGTCGATCTTCACCAGATCATTCACGAGACCGTGCAGAACATCGCGCTCCCGCTGCAGGAGAAGCAGGGCCGTATTGTCTGCCACCTCGATGCGACGCATCCTCTGATTGAAGCAGACAGGCTGCACCTTTCGAACGTGTTGTACAACCTTGTTGACAATGCGATCAAGTACTGTAAGACCGCTCCGGAAATCGTTATCCGCACCTCGCGGATCAGGAATTTTCTCTGCCTTGAAGTCCAGGACAACGGCCTGGGTATAGCCAGGGAAAACCAAAAAAAGGTTTTTCAGAAATTTTACCGGGTTTCGACCGGAGACGTGCATGATGTTAAAGGCTTCGGCCTGGGATTGCATTACGTGAAGTCCATTGTAACGGCCCACAAGGGAACGATCAAGCTGAAGAGCGATTTGGGTATCGGAAGTATCTTTGAAATTTCCCTTCCAGTCTAATTTGTAAAATCTCTATGAACCGGAAAAAAATTCTTTTAGTAGAAGACGATCCAAGCCTCGGATTTGTTATTCAGGATAACCTCTCCTTAAAGGGATATGAAGTTACCTGTTGCACGGATGGCGACGCGGGCGAGCGCGCCTTCTTTGAATCCGGTTTTGACCTCTGTATACTGGATGTCATGCTTCCCCGCAAGGATGGGTTTGCTGTCGCCCGTGGAATCCGTGAGAAGAACAAGGAGGTGCCCATTCTGTTCCTCACCGCCAAGACGATGGTCGAAGACAAGATCAAAGGTTTCCAAACCGGAGCCGACGATTATATAACCAAGCCTTTCAGCCTGGAAGAGCTGCTTTGCAGAATAGAGGTCTTCCTCAGGAGAACGCAGGAAGCCCGGAGCCCTGACTCAGTCTTCACGGTTGGAAAATTTCAGTTCGACCCCTTCAGCTTTACCCTGAAGCATAAAGACCTCGAGAAAACCCTAACGCAGAAAGAAGCGGAAGTCCTCAAGCTCCTTTATCGCAATCGCGACCGCGTGCTGCGTCGCGAGGAGATCCTCACCCACATCTGGGGCGATGACGATTACTTTATGGGCAGGAGCATGGATGTGTTCATTTCCAAGCTGCGGAAATACCTGAAATACGATCCGGATATCCAGATCGTCAATTATCACGGCGTAGGATTCAGGCTGGAGATTCGCTGAAAATTACCCTTCGGCTCAGAGCCGCGGAATCCCTGTTTGGTCGCGACGCCATGCGAAGGGAGGCGTCGCGAAAGCTGCTCCGACATTTCATCGTAAATCGGTCTATTTGCGGATTTCACCATCTGATTCTTCGTGCCGGTGTGACATCAAAGCAGTTTTTCCGAATGCACACAATCGGACATTTTTGACCGTTCTTGGACGCAGTTAATCCTTCAGGATTTGAAAAACACGTTGGATACATATATGAATGAATGGCACTAGAATTGCCAAATCAGGGAGAGACTGCAAATAAGCATGATACTCAGTCGTCTACGCAATTCGCTCAGGCATCTTATTAAAAACCGGACTCACGCATGGCTGAATATTTTCGGTCTTTCGGTTGGAATGGCGTGCTTCGCAATAATTGGAATGTGGGTTGAACAACAGCTTTCATTTGATCGCATGCATGAGAAGGCAAAGCGGATCCTTCAGGTGAATGCCGTCGTTACGAGTGAAGCTGGTATATATAAACAGGCCATTACTCCTGCTCCTCTTGCAAGGGCGCTTATGAATGACTTACCGGAAGTGGAGGGGAGTCTCCGCGTTGATGTAAGCGGCGCCGTGGTGAAATCAGAAGATCAGCAATTTGTGGAACAAGGGATACTGGCAACAGACCCATCGTTTTTTGATTTTTTTGACTTTAGACTATTGGAAGGCAATCCTGCAACGGCGCTTTCGGAACCCTATTCCGTTGTGATCAGCGAACAGATGGCCAAAAAATACTTCGGAGATGAGGATCCGATGAACCATTCTTTGCGAATATTCCAGTATGATCCAGAAGGAAATGGCGCTGAATATAAAATTACCGGGATCATACAGGATTGTCCTGTTCATTCGCACTTACGCTATTCGTTGCTAATCTCCTTCAAAACCATTGAGGTGGCTGAACCTGAATCGCTCACTGCCGAGGGTTGGCGCAATAACGAATATTATACGTATGTTCTCTTGAAACCGGTGGCGTCCCAGTCAACCGTTGAAGCTAAATTCCCTTCGTTTCTCAAGAAATATTTGGGAAGCGAAATGGGTAAGCAGAGTATCCGCTACCAATATTTTCTAACTCCATTAACGGAGATCCACTTTGCGACCGATGTGAAGTATCAGATGCAACCGGGCACAGGCAAAACTTATATTATGATGTTCAGTGCCGTTGCGCTCATCGTCCTGATCCTGGCTTGCATCAACTATATTAGTCTTTCCACCGCGTATTCGACTGACCAGTTCAAAGAGGTTGGAGTACGGAAGGTGCTTGGCGCTTCCAAGGGTCAGCTTGCACTTCAATACCTTTTTGATTCGTGGCTCCTTGCCGTGGTGGCTATGATTGCATCCATCGCCTGGATTGAACTTTCAAAGTCGACTTTCGAAAACATATTTGGCATCCAATTAACAGCCTTATATACTTTTTCAAACCTCTGCATGCTTTTTGGGGTGGCTTCGCTTGCCGGGATCATATCAGGGATCTACCCTGCCCTGATATTATCATCCTTTCATACGATTGGCATTCTTAAAGGACAATTCCACAAAGGGTCTTTCGGTGTCGTGATGCGAAAGGGATTGGTAGTGTTGCAGTATTCGATCACGATCAGCCTAATTATAGGAATTCTTGTTGTGCGTAGGCAACTTCATTACTTGGAGAGTAAGGATCTGGGTTTCCAGCAAGAAAATCTGTTGGTGCTTGCGTCCAACGGAAGCCCGGAAGTTATCCCGGGGTATGCAGGGTTCGCGAATGAATTGAAGTCACTGCCTGGCGTTGCAGGTATAGCAAGGTCAAACACTTCCATCGGCGGTGGACTCGATAGATCTTCCGGCCTAATTGAAAATGCCGAGGGGAACCGCATCGGTATAAGCGTGTACACTGCCCGTGTTGATCATGATTATTTAGATACTTATAAAATCCCCCTTTTGGCCGGCCGCAATTTTATCCCGGGCAATGCACCAGATTCTTCGGGAGGTTATATCATTAATGAGGCTGCGACGCGCTTCAGTGGTTATCGTCATCCACAAGATGCCGTTGGCCAATTCTTCAGCGTGGATGGCAGGGATGGCGTGGTGATTGGCGTGGTGAAGGATTTTCATTATGCTGACCTGCACGAGAAAATTGAACCTGCCGCACTCTATCTGCTGAATGGATATTTCTCCCGGATCACAGTAAGAATGGATGGCGAGGCCGATAAAATGAGCATTTTTATCGCCAATGCCTGGAAGAAACATTATCCTGAAAGCGTTGTCGATTTTACGTTTTTGGATGACAGATTGCAGCAATCCTACAAAGCTGAGCACCGGTTCTCCAGCATATTTTTTATCTTTTCA
>DASVOT010000208.1:0-1773 GCA_036383235.1 Chryseosolibacter sp. | reverse complement strand
CGGTAGCTTTTGCGGAGGCAGTCAGGACGATCGACAGCGGCGGCGCGATACCGGTCATGAATCAGTACTATATGCGGCTGAATTCCATCGATCCCGACCTAGCACAAAAATTTTACCCCATCAACGAGGCGATCAGGCGCGCTATTGAGACGGTTCTTCATTATTATGCGTATAGAGATTAGGGTCGTAAGGAGTGTTTGCACAGTCGTTGTACTGTTGATATCCCTTGCGGCGCAGGGTCAGGATACAGTCAATGTCAAACCTTTTGAAAGGTACTGGACCAAGCCCAGACTCGTACCCAAGGTGGGACTGGGTGTGGAAGAAACCGCCTTTGCAGAGATCGGCATACAGCTTCACAAAATTTACATCCATCCTTTAAGTCTCGCGTCAGCAGGTCCTTACTTCACCGTCGACGGAATGATCCGCGATGACCAGCTGGTCAGTGGTCCTAAGGCCGGCTATGAAGTCACGGCCGGGTTGCTAGGCCTGGCGGCGGATTTTACCTGCTACTCGGATTTCGGACACGAGGCGTTTGTGTTCACACCGAGGGCCGGACTCAGCATTATGGGTTTTGTCAATCTTTTCTATGGCATAAACGTGCCGTTGTCCGATTATCAGTTCAGTTTCATCAACAAGAACAGATTTTCTCTGGTGTTTAACCTGAACCGGGATTACTTCAATCTACGGGAGGCTCCGAGAAAAGAGCGGAAGAGCAGGCCTTAACCGTTACTGAACCCCGTCAAAGCCGAACGGGAACAGGCTGACGGCCGTATGGAGAAGTTCTTTAGCGGCCGGCAGGGAACCGGTGGCCCCGGAGGAACCGTCACCAGATAGGATACCGGCGGCCGGACCGGTGCTCCACAGCGTGAGCGCAATCAGCAGGGCAACCACGATCCCGATCGCCAGCGTAATTTCCCTGAAGTGGATTGACTTTCTCACAAAACGCGCATTTGCCATTGTTATGCCAGATTTGCGAAGGGCGTTTTTCTTAATGTTTTGCCTTTTTTTTATGGAAGGCTGTTCATTAATGGACATATATCGCCAACTTTCGTACAATAAATACCCCCTTTTTATCGGGCGGTTACAGATTCGCCGGTAAAAAGAATAAAGAAAGGATCTGTTTTGTTGCTAGATTTGTTAGGTCACAAAAGTTTCGGAATGAAAAAATGGATATCAGCGGGCATCCTGGTCATAGTGATGATGGCCCTCGGGCCCCGGCCTGTTCTGATGGCTCAGGGGGCTCCGGTCAAATGGATGACTTTTGAGGAGGCGGTACAGAGATCAAAAACGGAGAAGCGCAAGATTTTCATCGACGTCTACACAGACTGGTGCGGATGGTGCAAGGTCATGGATAAAAACACATTTCACGATCCGCAGGTGGCGAAGTTGCTGAACGAAAAATTTTATCCGGTGAAGTTCAACGCCGAGCAACGCGAGGATGTCGTGTTCAACGGAACGACTTTCAAATTTATTGAATACGGGGGCAGGGGCACCCACCAGCTTGCGGCAGCCCTCCTGAACAACAAGCTGAGCTATCCTACGGTGGTATTCCTGGATGAGGACTTCAAGATGATCGGTCCACTCCCCGGTTACCGCGAAGCTCCGGAGTTTCATAAGATTGCTCAATTCATTGGCGGGGATTTTTACAAGAGCCTGAAGCTGGAGGACTGGGAATCGCAGTACAAGTCGCCGTTCTAGCTCATGACCAGGAAACCGATAAAAAGCAAAAAGCCACGTAACGCGTGGCTTTTCTTATATGTTACCGGGGAACGT
>DASVOT010000207.1:0-1761 GCA_036383235.1 Chryseosolibacter sp. | reverse complement strand
AGCGACGAGCGAGAAGCCCATAACATGCTGATAGTAGAGGGCGGCCTGCTTGGCGTTGCCTACGTAGAACTCGATGTGATCGGTGCCGTTAATGGGGAGAAAATCGTCAGTCATAACGTCGCTGTTTATTCAAAATTAGGCTTTGCAATCGAATGAGTAAAGTTCCAGCGCATATCTTGCGCGCGGTGCCACCATTTGCATGCCCGCCGGAGAATGCCGGGCCTGTTCCGGGCGGCCCGCCCGCCCAAAGAAGGTGGTTTTCTCCATATTATTAGGAGCCGGAGGGGGTCTCTTATGGTATAATCTTTTTGTAATTGCCTTAAATCAGTAATATTTACGGAAAATTGAACTATGAACGTCAAGGAACTAGACGCCGGGTTGCGTGAAATCGAAAAGACAAAAGCAGAGTTGGGTAAATTGCATTATAACGATCCGAAATACGACGACCTGGAGGAACAGCTTCACGATCTGGAAGACAACTTTCAGGAAAAGCACGGCGAATACCTGGAAGAGGCGCTTCAATCCATTCATGACGACCTTTGCCCTGACAATGAAGTGTTAATGCCGATTGCATACCTGGGAAAAGGCGTTCCCGTTGAAGTGGATAAGTTTCCCGGAAAAGATACGCGCCTTATACTGGTGACAAATCCGCCCCGCATTATCCTGGCGGTCGGAAAGGAAAAACAGGATGTCGTTTGGACCGCAGGCGCAGGTAAGGACGGGGGAAAGAAAGGCGCTAAGAGTTGAGATGTTAACACGTCAACAGGCCTGATAGTGCAGACTGGCGCCTGCCTCTTAGGGCTTTGGAAGCTGTTTACGCATAGCCCAGTTTTTCTCTCACTCTTTGAAGCACGTCCCTGGCGATTACCCGGGCTTTTGCCTCGCCCTGTTCAAGCTTGCGGTTCAGCTCGCCTAGGTTGCTCATGTAAAAATTGAAGGCCTCCCTTTCTTTGGCGAAGCGCCTGACGATCAGCTCAAACAATTCCTGTTTGGCCTGCCCGTACCCATAATTTCCTCCCAGGTATTTGGTTCGCATGGCCTGCTTTTCGGCATCGCTGGCAATGAGGCTGTAGATGGCGAACACATTGTCTTTGTCCGGATCTTTAGGCGCTTCAAGAGGTGTGCTGTCAGTGACGATCGAGAGCACCTGCTTCCGGAGCTCTTTGTCGGGCAGGAAGATGTCGATGATGTTCCCATACGACTTGCTCATTTTCTGGCCATCCGTACCCGGCACGGTCATGACCTGCTCTTCGATCCTGGACTCGGGGATAACAAACGTATCGCCGTACTGGTTATTGAAGGCGGTAGCGATGTCTCGGGCGATCTCGAGGTGCTGCCGCTGGTCTTTGCCGACGGGCACGAGTTCGGCGTCGTAGAGGATGATGTCGGCAGTCATCAGCACCGGGTAAGTGAAAAGACCCGCGTTCACATCGGCCAGTTTTTCCGATTTGTCCTTGAATGAATGGGCGTTGGCGAGCATGGGAAACGGCGCAAGGCAGTTCAGGTACCAGGTGAGCTCGCATACTTCGGGTATGCGCGACTGCCGGTACAGGTAATTTTTCCCGATATCGAATCCGAATGCCAGCCATGCGGCGGCGACGGCGTTCACATTGGCAACGCGCGTGGCAGGGTCTTTTATCGTTGTAAGGGAGTGGAGGTCGGCAATGAAAAAAAGCGATTCGTTCCCGGGCTGCTGTGAAAGCCTGATGGCAGGCATGATGGCCCCCAGCAAATTACCAAGATGGGGCCGCCCGCTGCTTT
>DASVOT010000206.1:0-4384 GCA_036383235.1 Chryseosolibacter sp. | reverse complement strand
ATTGCAACGGCGAGTTTGTCGTGTTCCTCGATGCAGACGACGTGTTGTATCCCAACGCCGTCAATGTCAATATCGGCTTGCTCCTCGAAAACCCCTCATGGGCTTTTGTTTCCGGCGGGCATGACAAAGTTGACGAGTGGCTGTTCCCCCTGCCCGGCCAGGAAGAGCGGGTGATGGTTACCGGCGACCACTACCAGGCCTTGTTACGGGGGAATTATATCGGCATGCACGCAGCAGTCATGTACCGGCGTCATCTGCTGGACGAATTTGAATTTGACACCTCGCTCCAGGCTTGCGAAGACTACGATTTGTATTTAAGGATCGCGCGACAGTATCCTGTCGGGTGCCACGCCCAGAAACTCGCTGCCTACCGGCATCACGGCGCAAACATGTCGGCCAGGTATTACAGGATGTTGACCCAGGTGCTGAAGGTACACCGCAGGCAGCTTGCGCACCTGCAGGACGAGGAAGCAAGAGCTGCCTGGCGGGAAGGCGCGAGAACGTGGAAGAGGTATTATGTTTCACGCATGCATCAGGAGTTGATGCTGGCAATAAATACGGGTGAACGCTGGCCGTCCCTGGCAGAACTCAATGCCCTCGCGGGCGTCGCTCCGGGGCCCTGCGTGCATTATGTACTGAGGAAAGCCGGTCATGACGTCCGGTCTTTCCTGAAAGGGCACCTTCCGGATTACGCGCTCCGGTGGCTGCACCGCGCCGGATTGTACACCCGTTACACGCCGCCTCCGGGGAAGATTCAGGCCGGCGACTTCAACCGCGTGACGCCTTTCAGCGCCGATTTTGGCTTTGACCGCGGAGGGGCCATCGACCGGTATTATATTGAAAAATTCCTCGAAGAAAATGCCCGGCACATCCGCGGTCGTGTCCTGGAAATCGGCGACAACGCCTATACGATCAGGTTCGGCGGAGGCCGGATCTCCCGAAGCGACGTCCTTCATGTCGATGGTCGCAACTCCAGGGCTACCTACATCGGCGACCTTGCGGATGTACCGCAGGTTCCATCCGGTGCGTTCGACTGCATTATTTTCACGCAGACCCTTCACCTGATCTATGATTTTAAAGACGCACTGAGAACGTGTTACCGGATCCTGAAGCCGGGAGGATGTTTGCTTCTGACCGTTCCTGGGATCAGCCGTATTGACCAGGGCGAATGGAGAGACCACTGGCTTTGGTCGTTCACCGATACCTCCGTGAAAAGGCTGATGCGCGAAACCTTCAACGGGTCGGCGGTGACCGTGAACACGTATGGAAATGTATATGTTGCGGCGGCCTTTCTGTATGGAATGGGCCTGCCCGAATTCAGAAAAGAGTGCCTGCTTCACAAAGACCCGGGCTTCCAGGTTATAATTTCCGCGGCGGCGGTCAAAGCGTAAGGGTATGTTCCAGCAGATTTTACATAAGATCAAGAAGATCCGACAACAGAAGGCGGTCATCCTGATGTATCACCAGGTGTGCGAGCGTGGCAACGACCCGTGGGAGCTCGCCGTGCACCCGGATCATTTTTATGATCAGCTGGAGTACCTGAAGAAGAATTTCAACGTCATTCCCGTGGAGGAGCTCGCCGGCGGAATCGCGGCGAATAAAATGCCCGACCATGCGGTCGCCCTGACATTTGACGATGGATTCAAAGACAACTACACGACGGCTGCGCCGTTGCTCGACTGGTATGAATTGCCGGCGACGTTTTATGTTTCCACCCGCCACCTCGCCGAAGAACAGACATACTGGTGGGATGCCCTGGAGGAGGTGTTGTTCCGTACCGAGGTGTTACCGGCCTCCTTCGAACTGATGATCAACGGCGAGCTGGTGACGTTTGACCTGGGGGCGAACCACGTTCTGCAAAAGAAGGCGAGCCACCAGATACGCGCATGGAATTACCATCTTCCAATCGCGAATGAACGGATTGCCTTGTATATGATTCTGTGGAGCAAGCTTAAGACGTTTTGCTATGATGAGCAAACCCGTGTCGTCGCCCGGATCAGGGAGTGGGCGGGGTTGCGGGGACCGGCGTCGGGCTACGGCGCTCCGATGAGCGTGCGGGAGATCCAGATGCTGAGTGAGAACCCGCTTTTTTCAGTCGGCGCCCACACGGTTCACCATTCCATGCTTGCGCAGCACAACGCGAAAGAGCAAGAGTTCGAAGTACGGGAGAGCAAAAAGCAGATCGAGCAGTGGCTGAAAAAACCGGTGACCGGCTTCTCTTACCCCTATGGCAATTTCAATGGAACGACCCGGGAAATCTTGAGAGATACCGGATTTCAATATGCGGTTTCAACAGAGTCAAAAATTGCCACGCGCGAAGCGGACGTGTTTGCGTTGCCGCGGATACAGGTAAAGAACTGGTCGGTCTATGAATTTGCGTTAAACCTAAAGGAAATGGTGTATGAATAGCAATGCGGTGCCTGCCGATGAGCGCCCCCTCGTGTCAGTAGTCCTGTGCTTCTACAATGAGCAATTGTTTCTGAAGGAGGCGATCGAAAGTGTTTTATCGCAGGATTACGAACATTGGGAGTTGTGGCTTGTGGACGATGGCTCCTCGGACGAGAGCACGGCGATCGCCAGGCATTATGCCGCGCGCGATCCCGGAAGGATCCATTACCTCGATCACGCGTATCACCAGAACAGGGGCCTGAGCGCCAGTCGGAACGCAGGGATCATGAAGTGCCGCGGAGTGTTCGTTGCCTTCCTGGACGCCGATGATGTGTGGCTGCCGGGCAAGCTTCGCCAGCAGGTTGAGATTTTCAAGATGCATCCGGAGGTTACCGTTCTCCTGGAAGCCTCCCTCTATTGGAACAGCTGGAGTGATCCTCAAAAGAAGGATGTGAAAATCCCGGTCGGCGTAGCCGAAGGTATTTACCGGCCACCCGCGCTCATGTTGTCGCTTTATCCACTGGGAAAAGGCGCGGCCCCATGCCCCTCCGGCATCATCGTGCAGCGCGCGGTGCTCCGGCGCTGCCCTTTTGAGGACCTCTTCAGGGGCATCCTGCAGACGTACGAAGACCAGGCGTTTTTATGCAAAGTGTACCTGAAAGAAACCGTCTATGTATCCGCCGCCTGTCATAACCGGTACAGGCAACGACCGGATTCGCTTGTTTCGGCCGTTCACGCCTCCGGGAATTACGACAAGGTGAGAAATTATTATTTGTACTGGTTCCGCGACTACCTGCACAGTCAGCCTCACCGTTATAAGGCAGTGGAGAGGCTGCTCCGGAGAGCGCAAATGCCTTACCGCGAACCCTTTTGGTATAAGGTCCGGATTGAGATACCGCAGCAACTCAAAAAAATACTTATCCGCCTGCTCATGAGAGCCGGAATTCTAAATTACAGTAAATCATGGTAGGACCACGCGTTACAGTTTTAATGCCCGTGTACAATGGCGAGCGGCATCTCAGGGAAGCGATCGACAGCATCCTCATTCAAACATTCAAACCGTTCGAGCTCCTCATTATCGACGACGGGTCTACGGACCGGAGTGCCTCGATCATCGCCTCGTACCGCGATCCCAGGATCCGCTGTATCCGCAATGAAAGAAACCTGGGGATAACGGCCGCGCTGAATAAGGGCATCGCCCTGGCCTCCTGTGAGTTGATCGCGCGGATGGACGCGGATGACATCAGCCATCCCCAACGGCTCCAAAAGCAGTTCGGCTACATGAAGAGAAATCCGCGATGCGCGCTGCTCTCCACCTGGGCGCGCGTCGTGAGCGAGGATAATCAATTCATTCGTCTGGAACGGTACCGCAGCAATTTTTATTACTACAACCTCACATTTGAGTGTTGGATCTATCATCCCACCGTGATGTTCCGGAAGGCGGCGGTCCAGCAGATCGGAATGTACCGGATGCCGTATTCGGAGGATTACGACCTTTTCTGGCGAATGTCCACGAGCTTTCTGATCGGCAACCTGCCCGAGGCCCTTCTTGATTACCGAGTCTCCTCGACAAGCCTGAACAGCGTGCTCAAAAAAAACGAATATGATCAGGCGAATGAGCAAAATGTGTTGAGAAACATCCGGTATTACCTCGGTGAGGACTTCCAGATTTCGCATGCAGCGCTCGAATGCCTTCGCCACAATTTCAGGCCACTCCTTGCGCAGTATGATGTTCCGGTGCTGCTGGACGCGCTGTCGGCGCTCGACGCCGTTACCGCCAAGATCCTTCTGAAGGAAAACGTCAACCGTGATGTCAGATCGATAACACAGGCCCGCTATTATAAGCGCAGATTCATTTTAACGGAGATCAGCAAGGCTTTGCCGCTGTTGCAGGGGATCCAGTTGTTGGTGCGCACGAGGGCATGGATTCCGCTTCTGGCGCTGATCAGGGATTTTATGAAGTGGCAGTTAAAACAAAACGTGAAGATATTTTCTG
>DASVOT010000205.1:0-3470 GCA_036383235.1 Chryseosolibacter sp. | reverse complement strand
GGTCTGCTGCTCGTACTGGCAGCGGGAATTGCCATGCTCATGCTGGCGGATTACAGCTTTGCCGCCCAGTTGTGGTTTCAGATTAAGCTCGTAGTCATCCTGCTCCTCCTTGTGAACGGGTTTACCAGCGGAAGGTCCGCGGCTGTGAGGCTGCAATCACTTCTGTCCGGCAGCAACAGTTACCCCGATCAGGAAGTCGTTGTCCTCAGGAATTCCATGAAACGATTCCAGACCGCCCAGTTGATTTTGTTCGCGATCGTCGTCGTCCTTAGCGTGTTCAGGTTCAGCTGAACGCCCATCCCTGTCGGTTTCTGGTTCGCGTTGTCACTACGGGGATGCCGGAGGAAAATCTGCCTTCCGTCATACATGATCGTGGCGGACCGGCGCAGAACGGCAGCACACCATTCCGAAAACCGTTTCCGGCGATTCCAAAAGTAAATCCCCTTTTTTATCATTAACTTGCGCCGAGAAATCCATCCAGAATTCCTGCAGCCCGCATTTTTCGCATCCAAGGGGATGAACCGGCATGGAAGTAAAAGATAGGTTCTGGTACTGACGATTATGAAGTGGCTATGGAGGCATCCCTGACAATTTTAGTCCCGGTTTATAACGAGGAGGATTGTATTGCCACGTTGTATACGGAGATGAGCCGCTTTCTCGATCAGGCTAGGATTCCCATATCCGTGCTCTTCATCAACGATGGCTCCACCGACCGAAGCGCCGAGCTTATCGAAAACGTGTGCGGAAAGGATCCACGCTTCTCATTTATTACTCTGGAAAAGAACCGCGGACTCAGCACTGCCCTGAAAGCTGGGATCGATTCCTGTGACACCGATTTCGTGGGGTATATCGATGCCGACCTGCAAACACACCCGGATGACTTTGTCAAGCTCATGGAATTCATGGGAAGCTATGAGATCGTCACCGGTTACCGCGTGAACCGGAAAGATACAGCGGTCAAGCGGTTGTCGTCGCGGATTGCCAACTCGTTCAGGCAATGGTTGCTCCATGACGACATCATCGATATTTGTTGCCCTCTAAAGATCATCAAGACCGACATCGCGAAGCAAATGCCTTTCTTCAAGGGCATGCACCGGTTTATTCCCGACATGGTAACCCTCCTGGGAGGAAAAGTAAAACAGGTGCCGGTCAGGCACTATCCTCGTTTCGCCGGGACCGCAAAATACAATCTTATGAACCGGATACTTGGCCCGCTTATAGATGCATTTGTATTTCGCTGGATGCAGCGGAACGCCATCCGTTATAAAATCAGCAGGAAGATAACCCATGTCAGTGCTCAGCGCGAAGTCGCAAAATAACAGGCTCCTTTACCTCGTTCTTGCTCTCGCTTTCCTGATGCTGGCGACGGCGAACGTCTGGGGTGTGATCGAAACAAGTGAAGCGCGTTATGCCGAGGTCGGCAGGGAAATGCTGCGGTCCGGTGACTGGCTTCATCCGCAGCTGATGGGCATTTATCATTACCACAAACCGCCGCTGACGTATTGGCTCACTGCAGCCTCGTATTCTGTTTTTGGTATCAATCCATTCGCAGCACGATTTTTTCTCACCGTCGCTTTCTGCATCCAGGTGCTTGTCATCTACAAGATCGCGATGCGGCTCTTTAAGAATGAACAGACGGCATACTACGCCGCGCTGGTCTATGCCACTTTGCCCATCGTGCTGATTTCCGTTCGCGGCCTGACCACTGACGCTTACCTAGCCACCTTTATTCTCCTGGCGGTTTATTGGTGGATACAATTTCGCGAAACGGGAAGGGCAATGTTCCTATATGCCATGGCGGCGGCTGTTGGCCTGGGTTTCCTCACGAAAGGGCCCGTGGTGCTCGTGATCCCCATCTTCGCCATCCTTGGACTGCGCAGATGGTATCCTCCTGCGCCGGTAGGTGCGATCAGGGTCGCTGTAGCGCTCTCGATATTTCTGCTCATCAGCTTCTCATGGTTTGTCTTCCTGACTGCGGAGAACCCACTTTTTGCCGACTACTTT
The DNA here is from genome assembly GCA_036383235.1 of Chryseosolibacter sp. Classification (GTDB taxonomy): domain Bacteria; phylum Bacteroidota; class Bacteroidia; order Cytophagales; family Cyclobacteriaceae; genus Chryseosolibacter. The sequence continues at coordinate 1,466 of DASVOT010000205.1, read as the reverse complement.
TTCTTCCGGCACCTGGTGGACCGGGTCGCACATGCAGAAGTTTTCTCACGCGCAAAACCGTGGTACTACTACCTGCCGATGATTCCGGTCATCTACCTTCCGTGGATCGGGATGGTGCTGCCGGGAGGTCGCGAGGAGTCCGCACCCCGTTCGGAAGGGCGAAGGTTGACCCGGCGGCTGGCAGTGTGGTGGTTTCTCGGGCCGCTCATCCTGTTCTCAATGTTTACGTCCAAGCTTGTGCTTTATATTCTTCCGTTGTCAATTGGTTTTAGTCTGGTGGCGGCATACTTTCTCACGTTTGGCAAGTTCAGACCGTTGTACTGGGTGTTCTTTCCCATCATCGGGATAATTTATATCGCCCTGATCGCCGTGCCGTTTTTTCCGCCGGGTTTCAACTATAACGCCATTCTCTTTGCATTACCGGCGGTGGCGCTCGTGGCGAGTGCGGCTATGTTGTTTTTGAAGATGAAGAAGGAATCAGTGGTCACCGCCTGGTCTTTCTTATTTGCCGCCACGCTCATCGGCTACGCCTCGGTATTCTTTGGGCTGAACAGCGTGCAGGTGAACGGCGTCACGCCGATCGCTTCCTTTATAAAAGAAAACGGACTTCGGGGCCGCGAAATCCTTGTGTACAATGAGCTGTTGCCGTCGCTTTCATTCGAGCTCGATAAAGACATCGTGTCTGTCTACGCTGGCAGCAACTCGTTAAAAAGAGAAACCCTCTTTCAGAAAGATGAGGGATGGAAGAATTATTGGGTGGATGAAACCGTTGAAGAAGGAAGGCTGAAAGTACGGCAGGCGCTATCCGAAAGGTCGGTGCTGATCGTGAAAAACAAATTGCCTGAAGAAGTGCAGGCAATGATGCCCGGCAAATGGAATGAGAAAAAATTCGGAAAATGGGTAGTGTACTACAATTGATCAATAAGCACTTTATGGGATACTGGATTTACGGCTTGGGTTTTTTGGCGCAATCCTTCTTCGGTTTCCGTATTTTCCTGCAGTGGTGGCTGGCGGAAAAGCACAAGCAGGTGGTCTCTCCGTCCATTTTCTGGAAGTTCAGCCTCGCCGGCGCTGCCTTGTTCCTCGTCTACGGGATCCTGCGACTCGACATGGTCATCATTTTCGGACAGATCGTCGGCTATTTCATTTATATCCGGAATCTGCAGCTGAAGCAGGAATGGAGTAAGTTTCCTTCCGTGGTCCAGGTTCTGGTGGTGGCCAGTCCCTTTATTGCCGTCTTCTGGACCTGGAACATGGCTGACAAGATCGCGCTCAAGGAAGCCCTTTTCCAAAACATGAACCCCCTCTTTGTGGTGGGTATCTGCGGTCAGATGCTGCTCAATATCCGTTTTATTTACCAGCTGTATTATTCGGAGCAACACAAGGAATCCATCCTTCCCCTCGGATTCTGGATGCTGAGTGTCCTTGGCTCGCTTCTGGTCGTCGTCTATGCTATTTACAGGACC
>DASVOT010000204.1:0-3861 GCA_036383235.1 Chryseosolibacter sp. | reverse complement strand
TAAAAAAGGTGAGGTTCTATCTTAGTACGAACATGCTACCTGAGCTGCTTGGGAATAAGTGCCACTCTCACCCTTTTTACTTTCAAAGGTCAAATCTAATCGCCCGATTCATCTGTATGTCAAACATAGGAGGGAATAAGGTTTGCGTGTGCGTCAGGAAGGCTTTTCACTTTGAAGCCACGTTCGTGCCGGCAGACGACCCTCCGGCCACACAGACGTTCTGGAGAACGTGCAGTTCCCATACACTTTAACACAATGCATGCGCGTACGTAGAGATGCATTAACCTTATTAACGTTTCCGCGCATTCTGCTCAAGGCGTTGAACGACAGGTTTCGCAGGCTCTCACATCGAGGCACGCAAAAACCTTATTCGCTTAGTAGCACCACGGTCTCATCTCGCAACCGAACCTTATTCCCTTATAGTCACGGTACGCCCATTGCAAGCTTCACGCTTCTATGTTCACTGCACCCCTCCTTTGAAATTCCACACCGGATGTCTATCTTAAAAGAAAAAACCTTATGAACACCGATCAACTTACTCCAACAGGAAAGCTCACAATCGAGCAGATTCAGGCGGAAACGCAGCGATACATGGTGAAAGTGTACGGCTGGATGTGCCTGGCCCTTTTCATCACCGGACTTGTTGCCATGTACACGGCCGGATCCGAGACCCTCGTGCGCATCATCCTCGGGAACCGGGTTGTATTCTTCGGACTCATCATTGCCGAATTCGTCGCCGTGGCAAGCCTCGCAGGATTGGTTCACCGCATCAGCGCGACGACCGCCATGCTCATGTTCGTGGGATACTCGGTGCTCAACGGCCTCACCCTTTCAATCCTCTTCTTTGTATTCACCACCGAATCAATTGCATCCACTTTCTATATCACCGGCGGAACATTCGGCATCATGAGCTTTTATGGTTACACAACAAAATCGGACCTTTCGAAATGGGGCAACCTGTTGTTTATGGGACTGGCCGGACTCGTCATCGCTTCCATCGCCAACTTTTTTATGAGGAGTCCCATGCTGTACTGGATCACCACCTACATCGGCGTGCTCATCTTTGTCGGCCTTACGGCGTATGACACGCAAAAGATCAAGAACACCAACATCATCGGCAACGAGGGCACCGAAGAAGACAGCAAGGAAGCGATCATGGGGGCACTGACCCTTTACCTGGATTTCATCAACCTCTTCCTTTTCCTGCTGAGGATCTTCGGAAGAAGGAAGTAGAGCCTCCGCTGCGACAAACGCGACCTCGAAATTCAACCGTCTCAGCCTGGATGCCGCCAACCGGAAACCAGGAACCTGACGCGCCCTACCGGTACGACTCATATCCTGCCGGCGAGCCGCGCTTCGACAGCACGATCTGCCATAACTGGTTCTTTCGCGCGCGAAAGGATCCCGCGCAACTCAGCAGGTAGTAGGTCCACATGCGGAAGAACCGGTCGTCGTAGGATGTCTTTAACTTTTCCCCGTTGGCGATAAAGTTGTTGTGCCACGCCATCAGGGTGCGATCGTAGTAGGCGCCGAAGCTGTGCCAGTCCTCCATCACAAAGAGGCCTTCGATGGCTTTGCCGATCTGGCTGACCGACGGCAGCACGGAGCCCGGAAAAATATACCGCTCGAGCCACGCGTCTGTCGCATAGCTGCTCACGTTGGCCCCGATGCTGTGCAACAGGAAGAGGCCGTCGTCTTTGAGGAGCGCCGCCATCCTCGTCATGAACGTACGGTAGTTGTTGGGACCGACGTGCTCGAACATGCCGATGGAGACAATCCTGTCGAATGTTCCTCTAAGGGTGCGATAGTCCTGGAGCCGGATGTCGACGGGCCACCCTTCGCACACGTTCCGCGCGAGGGTCGCCTGCTGTTCAGACAAGGTGATGCCGGTAACTTTTACTCGGTATCGCTCCGCGGCGAACTTCGCGAATCCGCCCCAGCCGCAGCCCACGTCGAGAACATGCATTCCCGGCTGCAGCTGCGACTTCCGGCAGGTGAGATCCAGTTTCTTCTCCTGCGCTTCCTCCAGGGTGTCCGCATCTTTCCAATAGGCGCAGGAATACATCATCCTGGAGTCGAGCATGGCGCGGAAGAGATCGTTGCCCAGGTCGTAATGCTGCCTGGTCGAGCGGAACGCCCTGGCGATGTGCTGGGGATTTCCGATCCGGGAGAGCACGTTTTGGTAAAGCATCTGCCGGCCGGTCCTCACCTGGTCCTCGATGTTGTGCCGCAGCAGGCGGAAGAAAAATTCGTCGAGCCGGGGGCAGTCCCACCAGTTGTCCATGTACGCCTCCCCGGCGCCAAGGGAGCCATCCGCCAGCACGCGGGCGAAGAACCGTTCGTCGTGTACGCGGATATCCCAGGGATTCCCGCCGTTGATGCGAATGCCGGCCGTGGCAAGAAGTGCTTCAACGAGCCGCCTTGATCTTTGCGTTGCCATCGACCACCACTGATTACTACTCCGAAAATACGGAGGCGTCGCATAATGGCGCAACGAGGTAAGAGTTTTTATTGTTACAGCGGGGTAGGCCCCGCAACGGGAGCGGTCGCCGTACGGCAAACATTTCTGTTCAATTTCCGCGCCGGGGACTATATTGCATTCCGGACCAACTTGATCACAAATGAGCGTATCAGAAAAAGCCGAAGCTTTCCGGCAGCAACACCACCAGAAGACCCTGCTCCTTCTTCCCAACGTATGGGATATCCTCACCGCGCGGCTCATGGTCTCCGCGGGATTTCCGTCCCTCGCCACCGCCAGCTTTTCGGTGGCGGCAACGAACGGTTACCAGGATGGAGAAAAGATCCCGTTCGACAAGCTGATCGGCGTGGTGGCGCGCATTGCCGGAGGCGTCGACGTGCCACTGAGCGTGGACTTCGAGCGCGGCTATGCCAGCGATTTGCCTTCCCTGAGCGACAACGTGAAGCGATTGGTCGCGGCCGGCGCCGTCGGCGTGAACATTGAGGATCGGACTCCAGACGGCAAAGGGCTCATCGCCGCGGACGCGCACTGCAAAAAGATTGAAACCATCCGGGAGGCCGGGATAAAGTCCGGCGTCCACGTCGTCATCAACGCGCGTACCGACGCGTACCTCCTTAAGCTGAACGCGGACTACATCGCGGAGACTATCGGAAGAGGAAAGGCCTATCAGAAGGCGGGCGCGGATTGCTTTTATCCCGTGGCCATGGACAACTATCCCGACATTGAACGCGTCGTCGGTGAGGTATCGCTGCCGATGAACGTGCTGCTGGCCAAGCCCGTGTCCGACCTCCGGAAGCTGGAACAGCTGGGCGTCGGTCGCGTAAGCCTCGGCCCCGCCACCCTGCGCTACGCCCTGACGAAACTCAAGACGATGGTCACCGCGCTTCACAACTACGACACCAGGGAGCTGTTCGCCCAGGACTTGCTGGCCAGTCCCGACGTGATGTCGCTGGTGAAGTGAGCTGGATTTTTTTCCCGTTTCGGTCCCTGTTGACATGATGTTGTCACGCTCCCCGGTACCTTCACGGAAGTACATTGACACAGTCAGAGCAAATGAAACCCCTGGTCAGCAAGCGATACCGGCTCGAGCGGTTTCCTGGCAAAGGTGGGAAAAGGATGGCGTGGGCCATCAACCGCCTCGCGGCGGGGCTGAAGTTTTATGACAGGTGAGGTCTATGGAAAGGAAGCCTTAATGGTTTCCATGGGGATAAACATGCGGCCACTCTCCAATGAAATAAATCCGAACTTTTCGTAGAATGAGCGGGCGTCGTCATTGATGGGGTCGGTCACAACAGCCCAGGCAGCAATGGCAGTGCTGACCCTCACTGCACCACCTCAAACACCTGCCTCAGCTCGTTCCCCGCGTCATCCACCAGCGTGAG
>DASVOT010000203.1:0-2183 GCA_036383235.1 Chryseosolibacter sp. | reverse complement strand
TGCAGTACTCTAAAATGCCTTTTCTCATTTGTACCTGCGTGTTTTCAAGATTCATACTTCGCTTTTACGTCGTTATAAGTGTGTATACGCAAAAGTACTATGTATGGCCAAGTACTGTGTAAAAATTTATAGATTATTTTGTATCATACTGATAATCAATTATTTAATTTTATAGATTCGACGAATGTGCTGTAACCGGAAGGCTACAGGAACTGCGTGGCGTAAACCTATTCTTTCAGCGAGCGCTTCAACTCGTGGTAAACGCCGATATACCCGAACGCGACAATATCTTCCAGATATAGATTATAGACGCGCGACACAGTTTCCCGGTCGTAATACAGCCGGTAATCGTAGGTGCTGGTTCTGTTAATATGCTCAGGGAAGAGGTTGCGGGGTGAAAGAAATGCGCGGACCGCGTCGCTGTCTTCCAGTTTGAGGATCGTCACATCGATGTGCGCTGCCACATAACTGCGAACGAAGGTATGCTGGGCCTGCAGGTGCTGGTCTTTCAGTGCATCGGGAATTTTCATGAGCATATTTACGAACTCCTTGAATGACATCCCGTTGCGAAAGATTCCAAAAAGATAGTCTTCGTAGAGAAAGCGAGTCGACGGCATCTCAAAAAATGCCCGGTAGACTGATACGATCCTGGCAAAGGGATTCCGCACGATGGTGAAAAATGTGTTTCTTTTTTCGCCGGGCTCCAGGCGGTGTTTCAGGTTTGCGTCGATCAGAAAATTGATCTCTTCGGTCGAAAGTTTCTGCCTGCACAAATCCGGGTAAAGGGCGGTAAGCATCATATGGCCGGTGCCTGTGCTCGCCGCGCGCGGGATCCGGATGTAGGAAAGGCCGAGCTTCGGCACCGACAGGTGTCCCGTTGTGCGTCGTCGTCCGCTTTTTAGCAGCAGCGCATGGCCGGCAATTGCCTTGAGATGGGGAGATTTCAGAATCCAGGTTTTGACGGGATGCATGCGCTGCGGCGGACGGCTGGCTGCAGGGATGAACTGTTCCAGGCCTGTGAGTACTGCCGCGCGCCTCGCAGTGAAATCGACACCGGTATAGCGGAGTTTGCGGCTCCGCGCAATGGCCACAAAAAGCTGAAGGAACTGCCTGATTTTTTTCATTGAAAAATTGTGACCAAGATAAATATTCAAGGCTAACCACCTACTTTATTCCTCGTGACGGTATTAAGGGAAACAGGATCCGTATTCCGTATATTGCATTAAAAACCTGAGGGGCCCGGCTGCAGTCAATGAAACGTCTTGTTTCAGCAATCTTTTTCCTTTCTTTTGCGCTTGCTTCGTTCGGCCAATTCGGCCATGAGTGGATACAATCCGGCCGCGCATATTTCAAGATTCCCGTTGCCCGGGAGGGCTTATACCGGATCACCTATTCCGATTTGCAGAAGGCAGGTCTTTCGGAAACACCAGATCCGAAAACCTTTCAGCTTTTTCACCGCGGAGTGGAGCAATCGATCACCGTCGCAGGAGAAATCGATGGCATATTCGACTCGTCTGACTACATAGAATTTTTTGGAAGGGGTAATGACGGCGCTCCCGACAGCACGCTCTATGAAAAAAGCCAGTATCAGCCGCACCGCTACTATAATCTTTTCAGCGATACCACAGCCTATTTCCTGACCTATGGTTCAGCGAATGGAAAAAGGATGGCGTCTTATTCCGGTTCATCCTCGGGACTCACCGAAGAATCATTTCACCAGGCAGAGAAGCTTCTCATTCTGAAAGAGAGTTATTCGGCAGGACTGGACTATGGCACGGTGCAAAAGACCGCCTTTGATGAGGGCGAAGGCTGGATGGGCGTGATGATTCGCCAGGGCCAGGAGGTGAGTTATCCCATTGGCGGGATTGCCGATGTGCTGACAGCAGGGGGAAAGCCCATCGTCGAAGTCATGCTTACCGGACGGGGGGCGATGCCGCACCAGGCGGAGCTCTATGCCGGAGCCCGGTTCTTGTCTGCGATATCTTTCCAGGGGTTTCAGTCGTACCTGCACAGGCAGCAAATCGAGTGGGGGGACATAGACGGAAATGGAAAGCTCACCCTCAAGGTCAGGGTCACGGGTGCTTCAGGAGTTGACCGGTTGAGCGCAGCTTATATCCGGTTGTTTTTTCCTCAGCAGATCACCATGTCAGGCGTGTCCACGAGATATTTTGTCCTGCCGGAGA
>DASVOT010000202.1:0-8141 GCA_036383235.1 Chryseosolibacter sp. | reverse complement strand
TCCATAAAAACACAACGACCCGGATTCCAGGCCCCTGTCCTCGATGCCCAAGCGAGAAAATCCCACTTCGAAGTAAGGTGATCTTTCCACACCGATTCCCACACGCAATGAATTATAAAATCCGGATTTATCCGACAGACTGTCTGCCTGGGCCCGGAGATCAGCATGTGTGAGCGGGAGAACCCACAGTACTATGAAGTAAATACTCGTGACAGAGAGGTGGCGCCGGCGCTGACATGACCGAGATCTGACAAATCCAATTTGGTGTACGAATCTACGGTGTAGCGAGCTGCACTCCACAGAAAGTTGAACTTGGGGTTTTATCCATGCAACAAAATGCAAGAGCCCGAAAAATCGTGGTATCTCCAAATTTCTACTTATCAGAATTGTAGCCGAGAACATATTTTAGTTCCGACATGCGATTGTCCGTGTTTCGTTGGCTGAAATCGTCCCACGTCAATTTGCCCTCTGACCAATACCTCTTATCGTTTTGTGCGTTTAAGCCGGTTAATAAAACCAGCGACATGGCTGCGAGCAAAAGCATCCTGATCATATGAGGTGTCTTTGAGTTTTGATAACTTGTAAAAAGCAGGGCTGCAGATTTTATTTCGGCAACATCTTACTTTACACACCTCTCAAGATATACACTTGTTTAAGATATTTCAAGTCAGGGCAGGAAAAGGCAGATTGTGATAGGACAGGCGCGCCATTTCTGACCACCGAAATGCGCGCTCCATGCCGCCCGATGACGCGAGCAGACTAAAATTCTGGTCATCAGGGCACGACTGAGTAAAAGAATTGCGGTTTGCCGGAATTAACCCCGCATAAAGTCGCATCCACACCTAACCCACAAGGCTTGTCGCGATTAACTTTGCTGAACAAAGCAACGGTGGTCAATACCTGCTGTTGGTTCTTAACGAAAACAAAAAAATTTACATCATGGCAAGCGTAAGCACGTACCTCAACTTCGAACGAGAAACCGAAGCCGCGTTCAATTTTTACAAATCCGTATTCGGAGGAGAATTTAACGGACCTGGTATCAATCGCATGGGCGCCGTCCCTCCCCAGCCGGGCATGCCTCCCCTATCGGAGGCAGATAAGAAACTCGTGATGCACGTGGAGCTGACGATCCTGGGCGGCCACACGCTCATGGGCACCGACGCTCCGGAAAGCATGGGCTTCAAACTGACCAAAGGCAACAACGTGCACATCAACCTTCAGCCTGACACCCGAAAGGAAACTCAAAGGTTGTTCAAGGCCCTTTCCAATGGCGGAAAGGTTACGATGGAACTGGCAGACATGTTCTGGGGAGATTATTTTGGAAGCTGTACCGACAAATTCGGTATCAACTGGATGTTCAATTGCAGCGAAAAAGCGGCGTAGAGGCAAAAAGGAATTTAACCGACGCGATGGATGATCCCACCGCTTGCGACATCGCACAACAAGGTAGAGACAAGGCACGCCTTGTCTCTGCCAAATGCCGATTGCTAACTGATTCGCTTCACCCCGGTCTCCTTCCAGGTCCTGTTGCTCGCTGAATCAATGACAGCTTCACAAACCTTCTGCGTCTCCAGAGCATCTTTGAATGTGGGATGACACGGCTCGCCCGTTTCCAGGCTTTTGAGAAAATCGGCGGCCTGGTGAATGAAGCTGTGCTCGTATCCGATGGATAATCCCGGAACCCACCAACGTTTCATATAAGGTTGGTCCCCGTCCGTAACGAGGATCGAGCGCCAGCCGCGCACGGTGGATTCATCGCGGTGATCGAAATATTCCAGGCGGTTCAGGTCGTGAAGGTCCCAGCGGATGGAAGCATGCTCCCCGTTGATCTCGAACGTATACAACGCCTTGTGACCGCGGGCATAACGCGTCGATTCAAAAAGCCCCAGAGAGCCATTCTCGAAATGGCAGTGAAAAATACAGGCGTCATCGATGCCGACTTTTTGCTTTTTGCCAGTCGCCTGGTGGACACGCTCCTTGATGAAGGTTTCGGTCACGGCGGAAACATCCTTGATGCCACCGTTCAGCCACATAGCCGTGTCGATACAGTGAGCCAGCAGGTCGCCCGTTACGCCCGAGCCTGCGGCCTCCACGTCGAGGCGCCATAAACCTTCGCCTCCCTGGGGAAGCTCAGGACTGATCGTCCAGTCCTGCAGGAAGTTGGCGCGGTAGTGAAAGATCTTTCCAAGCTTGCCTGAATCGATAATCTGCTTGGCCAGCGTCACGGCAGGCACGCGGCGATAGTTGTACCAAATGGTGTTGGCGACCTTCGCTTTTTCTATCGCGGCAACCATCTTCTCGCCTTCGGCCACGGTGCGCGAGAGCGGTTTTTCGCAGAGGATCACCTTACCCTTCGCGGCGGCCGCAATCGCAATCTCGGCGTGCGTATCATTGGGCGTACAGATATCGACTGCGTCGATGTCCTTCCGGTCCACCAGCTTTCTCCAATCCGTTTCGCTCGACTCATACCCCCACTGGTCGGCAAATGCCTGGGCTCTTCCGGGCGTTCTGGAACACACCGCCTTTAATTGAGGCTGATACTGAAGGTCTGGGAAAAAATCACGAATGCGATTGTAGGCATTCGAATGGGTACGGCCCATAAAGCCGCAACCGATCAATCCGATTCGCAATGGTTTTTTATTTGCCATTTTTTTTCCAGTCGTTATGGTTTGCTGATGTTTGAATTTGCATCATGAATATTATACATCTTTATTCCGTCCACCCGTGCTTCTCGCGCACCTTGATCATCGTGGCAAGCACGTCGTTCCAGGTTTGCTGTTTCATCATCACGGCATTGGGGAACATACATCCATCCCAGCAAATGTGCTTGAAGGCTTTTGTCAGCTTGCCGTTCTCGTCGCGAAGCCAGTGCCCCGCGTCGGTGGCGATGTCCAGCTTGCCGTTGGGATCGGTGGCCTGACAGTGGCGTCCGGTCTTATCATGCGAGCCACTGCCGAATACCGTTCCGTCGTTTTGTGCCACGTGGAAGTCGATGGTCCACGGGCGTAAGGCTTTCGTCTCCTTCTTCAAAGCTTCCGTCAGCGTCTTGCGATCTTTCCAGTCAAAATTTTCCGGGAGAATGCGATCTTCAGGACGGTTATAACCCAGCAGGTACAACAACGTGTGCGACATATCCGCCTGGAATCCGATGTTGGGGCGCCCGACCATCTCCAGGGTTTCGACCATCGTCTTCCAGCTGTGCATTCCTCCCCAGCAGATCTCGCCTTCGGCGGCCAGTTTTTCTCCGTAGTCCGCCGCCACATCGCAGGCGGCACGGAACGTCTCGGCAATGATCTTCGTGTTCTTCACGGGGTTGGTTTCCCATTGCTGCGGCGAGCTGGCCGAGTCGATGCGCACCACGCCGTAGGGGCGGATGCCAAGGTCGCGCAGGACTTTCCCAATGTGGCAGGTCTTTCGTACCATCTCCACAAACGTCTTGCGATCCGCGTCGCTTCCAAGCACCGGACCGCTCCAGATCGGGGCGACGAGGCTGCCCACCTTCAGGTTGTATCCGGCGATCTTGTCGGCAAGTTTCCTGATCTCGTCATCCGTCATATCGATTTTGATATGCGGCTCAAGAAGACCCAGGTCGACACCGTCAAATCTGACGCCGTTCACTTCCGCGGCCGCCGTCATCTTCAACATGGTATCAAAAGGAATGGGAGGCTCGGAATCTGGTCCTTTGCCTACGATGCCCGGCCACGTGGCATTATGAAGCTTGGGAAAATTGTTTTCAGGCATAATCTATAATTTAATGTTTATAATATATCGGTTCAGCAACCATCCAAATTCACCTTGAATCTTGAATTTTGAATCTTAAATCTTCAAATCCGGATTCCCCGGCCCGAAATGTTTCAGCATAACGATCGGGTCCACGTCTGATTCGTTCACGATCTTCACACCCTCGCGGGCAGCTCTTTCACTGACAAAGAATTCGTCGTTTGTCAGCTGCCCGTAGCGGATCATCGATGGCGTCTCGACATTCCACACGCCCATCCTTCCATGCCCCTGCATCATGATCATCCCGTAGGCGGCGGCATCCTTGATGGTAACGGAGGCGCCAGGCGCAACCGTCAGTTCCTTTGCGCTGAAGTCGCGCGACTTATAGCAGATCCAGTTCTCCATGTATCCGTCCGCTTTCATTTCGGAAACCGGTCTTACAGGTTTCGGTTTCATAAAACGGTTGGCCATCATATTCGGATCGACGTTCAATTCCCAGTCGATCACTTCCAGCAGCAGATCGAAATCGCCGATGCGGTCTTTCGGGGTGCCATTCCACAAAAGTTCTTCCGGGACGATCGCTTCGTTTACCAGCGACTGGTACATGGCGAAGACGTCGGAGGCTTTCTGCGGTTCGTACGTGCACATGCTTCCGGGCGCGTGCAGCAATCCGGGAGGAACATCCCATCCGGTGCCAGGTTCAAGACGATACGCCGAGGAGTAGTTCGTGATCTTGTTATCGCCTTTCGTAAAGTTCACGAGACACTCCCGTATCTGTTCTTTCGTCGTGCCCGGCGCGATGCCAAAAAAAGTGTAGGGATAATCTCCGCCGTGGTTGTTGACCTGTGGAGGAAAATAGTAAGCTTCAGGTTTACCCAACTGGCCCACCATCTTGGCATACTCGTCGTTGGCATGGACGTGGTGAGGGAGGGGACCCATGTTATCGAAAAACTTCGAGTACATCGGCCAGCTCTTGTATTGATTCCAGATGCGGTCGCCGATGATGGCGCCCTTCAGGTGGTCGATGGCGTCCTTCAGCAGGATCTGTTCGGTTTTCGAGCCATCGCGGAAAACAATGGCGCTGAGGCCTTCGTTTTCTCCGGTGAGAGGTCCGTTCTTCGCCGGCGTCGTGGAGGAGAACCAGCGTTCATCAATCCCGCCGCGCTGGCCGCCCAGTACATAATAGTCATCCGGATGCAATTTGATCCGGCGTCCCGGAACGCAGAATGACCGCGGCACCCAGGTCGGCGCCAGTCTCAGAATTCCCTTCCCCTGGTCGAGGGCTCTTTCGGCGGTGCTCGTTTTTGTAATCGTTGCCATTTACAATTTATATTTTTTTAAAAGTTCACGAATACTGCTTTCGGTGTCGAACACCTCAAATTCAAGGTCGTAGGACCTGGTTTCGCCGGGTGCAATTTCGATCAACTGATTTTGCTGCCGGGCTTTGGCCTGGCCGATGGGTGGGTTCGTTCCCGGCTCAAGGCCGGTCACGTATTCACCTTTCCCCCAGTGTTGCCAGTTCGTCAGCCACGGCAATTGTTTTTTGTCAAATCGTAACTCTACGGCTATTTGCAAATTTTCGTTGTAAAGCCCGCACGAACACTGACCGGCATCATCGTAAGCCGGATCGATAAACGCCACGGCTTCGCCGCCGCCCCGGTGCTTTTCCATGGGCGCCGGACAGGTCCGGAACGGACTGCCTTCCCTGAAAATATTTCCCGCCCCTCCTTCGTTGGGCGATTGCCAGGATCCCTGCCAGAGGATATCGGTTCCTTCGTCCACCAATGGCCATCCGAAATTGCAGTGATACAACAGCATGTGTGGAACCGGTGTATTGGCCACATTCCTGACCTCGTCATGGATCCTTATCATTGCCTCACCCAACGTACCGGATAGGGTACGCCTCAGCTCGAAACCCGGACCAAAGATCTTCGTCTCCTTGATTCTCCCCGTGATGCTCATGTCCATCTTGCCTTGAAGCGGATCCGGCTGCACGATGGATTCAATTTCCGCAGCCTGGTTGCTGATCAACCCGTGCAGGCCCCGTTCGCCGTAAGAATCGGCTTCCGGCGGACCAAAATGCGACAGGCCGCACGTCGTCAGAAGTCCTCCGCCGAACGTGCGCAGCCAGTCGGCGCCGCGATGCGAAAACGGCTCCCGTGACGTGATGCCCGCATGACTGATCCAGGACAGGCTGTGCTGGTTATAAAAGGCGTCAGCAATGTCCATCGCCCGGTCGATAACGACCTTGTAGCGCAGTCCAGTCCCCGTGTTGATCCAGGCAATACGCGTCCCACGCCCTGGTCCGTTATCAAGGACAGACGTTTCGATACCACCGAGTTGTGCGGTATTCGAGATCTTATCGCGCCAGGCCTGCGGGTTCAAAATTGAATATCTTAATAAAATGGTTGAAAATTCCACATGCCTGTACGGCCCACACCTATCCTCTTCCCGTCTATAACTCCTTGAGTCTGATATTCCGGTATTCCACCGTCATCGGCGGCCCCACATGCACCTGCACGCCGATCAGCCCGGAAGCTTTCCGGTTCACCTCGTCATTATCGGTGACATCGCTCATCAGCACACCGTTGATATAGTGCTGTAAATGATTTCCCCTGGCAACGATGCGGCAGCTGTTCCAGTCGTTGGTTCTGATCACCGACTTCAGTGAATCTCCGCTGCCAAGCGAACCGGTTACTTCCCTCGACATCCAGCAGTTATTTTTCACGTTCTCTCTTAACGACCCTTCTTTTTCCGCGTTTGGCTGCGTGCTGATCGTCACTTTCTCACCGCGATAGGCCAGGGTGGTTCGTTTCCGCTCTTCATAATTTTGACCGGTGTAATTGTTCTTTCCGTCGATATCGGCCTGGTATCCTCTCAGCGCATGAGGAATGTCTGCCAGCTCGTCGCTCCGGTAGTTGATGCCGCTGTTTCCTGTTTCCGTGATGCGAAAGTCGGCTTGCAGCTCAAAGTCCGCCGGCGTTCCTCCGCGCCAGATGATGAACGAATTGGTCTTCAGCAACGTGGTGGGTGTAATGGACCCGACGAGATTTCCGTCCTTCACACTCCAGTAGGTAGAGTCGCCATCCCAGCCCTCGAGATCTTTGCCATTGAAGATCTGCACAAATCCTTCATCGCTTGCGCCCGCTTCAGTGTCGGAGCGCTGGTCGTCTGCGGAGGTCTCTCCCTCTGTCGATTTTTTACATCCTCCCACGGCAATAAGCAGCGCCAGCGCGAGGCAACAGGACGCGTTTTTAAAAGAGAAGTATTCAGGCATAGCACTCAGGTTCATGACAGGTTTGTTATTTTTTATAGATGTCGTGGTCTGCGTTGCCTCCTGCCATGAGATAGGCAAGAAGGTCCTTCAACTCCTCTTCATTGAGGCGGTTGATCAGCCCGGGGTACATGGTGGAAATATAAGAGTATTTCTTATTCGTCACATCCTGTTTCGGTATCTCGCGGATGACCTCAGGCGCAAAAGGATTCTGCGAAATGAAATACGTCTGGTCATTTTCGTTCACCAGTCGTCCCAGCACCGAGGAGCCATCTTTCAGGGTGAACACCGTGGCAGCGTATTGATCTGAAACGGTCTTGTTCGGCTCGATGATCGCTTCCAGTATGTCTTTAGCGCTGAAGCGCGTTCCGACTTGTGTGAGGTCCGGTCCGATGTTGCCTCCCTCTCCACGCATGGTGTGGCATGAGCTGCACCGCGCGGCATCGAACATCAGCTTGCCCCGCTCAAAGTTGCGTCCTTTCAGTTGTCCTTCAACGAGGGGCAGAGCCTCTTCAACCGTCCACCGCCTGCCGGGTCCTTCAGGCTGCGGCCCCTCCACGAGCCTGTTGCCTGCCTTGGTCAGCAACTCCTCTCCGGAGATAGAACTGTAATGTTCCTTCTGGTCTTCCGGTACGTGGGTCAACGCTTCCTGACGGGCTTCATTGATAAAGCCGACGTAGCTCACGCCTCCTTTGTAGCCAAACGCCTCCCGGAACCATTTGAAATATTTTTCGTGAAGCTCCGGTGTCCATCCTGATTTGGCCTGGCACAAAACAGTGGCATAGTAGGTCTGTTGCGCAGGCGGAACCTTTGACAACATCCCCGCGATATCCATTCCGTACTGAGGGTTGCGAAGGATCAGGTCCGAGGAGCTCATGGCCGTCTTGTCGCTTTCTTCATCTTTTGCAGTCTCCAGCAGCCCGAGGGTTTTTTCCACGACGCCGGGTGCCTCGAGGTAGACGAGTAACTTGCTAAGGCTCCGGTTGAGCTGGTTGCCGCGCGCCGGGTACAAGGCATCGAGATACCGGATCACCTGATTTTTTACGGCAGTTTCCGGAGAGCCCATTCGCGTGAAGACCAGTTCAAACGCGCGGAGCAGATCGATCTGTTGTGATTCGGACAGCTTCGCGAAGTCAATTTGCGTCAG
>DASVOT010000201.1:0-2223 GCA_036383235.1 Chryseosolibacter sp. | reverse complement strand
GGTCTGCTTCGTTTCGGGTGACCGGTGAGTCCGCCCGTCCACTTTTTGCTTTGACCGGTCATAGGTCATGAGTTCGCCCGCGTTCACGTTCACGCAATCACCTCACTCTTTTCCTGACGCGGTCTTTTTGTACACCAGGGTGTCGGTGGGCAGGACCTCAAGGACGTAATTACCGGTATCGACCCTTGCTCTTTCATTTCCCGAAGATATTTTTTGGATTCCTTCCGGCGTCAGCTGGCTCTGGTAGACAAAAAGGTCCGTCAGCTTCCCGAATGCGAGAAAAACAGGAACGGATTGATCGGATACGCTCGTTCCTACAACACTTAATATGCGCAGCTCAGGAAGGGCAGACAGGTTGGCAAATCCCACGTCGGTAATTTTGGTGTAGTTCAGGTACAGCACCCGAAGGTTTGACAGTCTGGAGAGCGCCTTGAGCTGCTGATCGGAAATGCCCGAGTAATTCAGGTTCAGCCATACGAGTTGGTCTTTCATTTCCCCGAGCGCGCTGATTTGCTCATCGGTCACGTTCGGCCGGCCCGCAAAAGTCACCATCCGGTAATTGCTTTCAGCCGCGAGGGCTAAGGGTGTAATGCCGAGGTCGTTCAGCTTCCTGAGGGTTTTCTCATCGAGAGGTTTTATTTTCTGCTGGGGCACCCACGATTCCCTCGGCGTTTCCTGCAGCGACTTAATAATGGCGGTGATCTTTTCATTGCTCGCGAAACGGTGGATGGGCTGGTCGAAAACAGCCTTCTCTTCAACCCAGTATTTGACAAGGGCGATTTCAGAGGAAGACAGCTGAGCCTTTTCTTCGGGGGGCATATGGTGCTTGTCCTCGATGGGCAAAATGAGTCTTCTGAACAGCGCACTTGAGTCAGCCGGGCCGTCTCTGATCACCGGCCCGTCCTCTCCTCCCTTACTGATGAATTCTTCCTTGTCCAGCCGCAGCTTACCTTTCTGTTTGGTGGAGCTGTGGCAGTCATAACACCTTGATTCAAGTATGGGCTGAATAACATCCCGATACAAAATCGCATCGGGAATGCTGGCGATCGTTTTGATTTTCATTGACGGGTCGGGTCGTTCATCATGAGCGAGCCCTGTGAATGCAAACAGATAATCCTCGCCGTGTGTAAGCGATCCTCCGAAGTGACCGGTTGCCAACAGCACCGCGATGAGGGGAACAAAGAGCGCGATCCGGGCTTTTTTTCTCCGGATGGGGTCGGCGACCCATGATTTCATTTTTGGCCGCAGAAGATATACGGCGAGGGAGAGAACGGCGGTTGAGATGCCGAGGTTCTGGTGGATGCCGGCGAGCCTCTCGTCGTAGCCGCCCTCCTGCCGGAGAAAATATCCGCTGATGGCGGAAGCGATGGCAAACAGAGACCCCAGCAAGAGCGTTGGCATAACCGCCCTCCTTAAAGGCTTATAGGTGGCTTTCAGGGACAGGCATTCAAAGAAAAAAGCCAGCAACAAAAATCCAATGGGAAGGTGAACCAGTAGAGGATGGAACCTTCCGAAAAACGCTGAAATAAAATCCATCTTGATCAGGTGTAACGCGTCCGCAACGTATCCAACATGTGTTTATTGATCTGCCATTGATCGGCCAGCGGCTGGCGGGTGTAGGGCAATGCCGGCATATAATCGATCGGTCCGAATTCGGTTAAAAAAGTCATCAGCCGTCCCTCCCGCTTTTTGCGCGCTACAACGGTGTCCCACCACGCAAAATGGGCCTGGACAGCTTCTTTCCACTCGGGAGCCCTGGGATCGTTCACCTGCGGGCCCTCCGCATGGCCGATGCGGGCGTGTACGTGGTCTACGCGTTCCAGTGTCTTCGCCAGTGTGTCGGCCTGGTCGTCGAGCAGTGATTCGTGCACATTACACCAGTGGGAGACGTCAAACGTGATCCGCAGGTCGGGCAGGGCGTCCATGTATTGACGGGCGACGGGAGCCGAGTACAGGATCCGCGAGCGGTGTGTTTCATGATAGATCGGCACGCCGGACCGCCGCGAAAGTTCCGTGGTCAGGTCAATGAATTTCTTGTTCTGCTCAAAGGCGAAGTGGTCGCGACCGGAGTGACAATTAATATATACGGGTTTCGCGCCGGCAGCAGCCTCCACGTTCGACTGGAATTGCTCAAAATGTTTTTGAGGGTTTCTGTCAGAACCGGAAACGAGAAAACCCAGTTTCAGTCCGTGCTTTTCAAAGGCGGAAAAAAGCGCTCTTTGC
>DASVOT010000200.1:0-11269 GCA_036383235.1 Chryseosolibacter sp. | reverse complement strand
AGGGACCCATGGACGGAATGGGGCCTGTGGGACAGCCTGATGGTGAGCTCACCCGCCCGGTGGCTGCACAGAAGACTGGAACGCCGGGTGCTGGCCACTGCCGACGAGATCATCACCATCACACCTTTTTACGTGAAGCGGTTCGAGCAGCTTTCGGGGCGCAAGGTCGCACTGCTGACAAACGGGTTCGATGCAGAAGACTTCAAGGGGATGATTTACTCCCGGGCCGACACGTTTGTTATCCGTCACGCGGGTATTGTGAACGAGAAGTGCGATCCGAGGCCTTTCATGAACGCGCTGAAAAAAGAAATGGATGCCGACCCGGTCTTTAAGCGCGACCTGAAAGTTGAATTTGTCGGCGATGTGCATCCGGACTTCATAAGCTATGTTTCCAATATTGCCGCGCTCAAAGAGACGACGTTCTTTACAGGCAATGTTCCCCATGATGACCTGATCCATCTCTACGGCTCGTCGTCGATGTTGCTGCTGATCCTGACGGGATACAAGGACGCTGAAGGATTTCTTCCCGGGAAATTATTTGAATATATCGCTACCGGTCTGCCGGTTTTGGGCGTTGGGCCGCCGGCAAGCGATGCAGCCACACTTTTACAAGAGACGGGCGCGGGAATAATGGTTGAGACTGGCGATGAGCCTGCGATCCGCCAGGCGATCCGCGCCGTCTACGAAAAGTGGAGGAGAAGCGAGAGCCCTGCCGCGGACCGTGCAAAGATCGAAAAGTATTCCCGCCGCGGAATCACCCGCCAGCTGTCAGCCCTTTTAGCTGCGGGGTAAAGTGAACATATATCCCATCTCAAGGGCTTTGCTTACCAGCTGGGCGGTGTTGGTGACATTCAGCTTTTGCATCATATTCCTCCTGTGCGTCCTTACCGTGAGTTCGGATATCTTTAAAAGCCGGGCGATCTCTTCGCTGGTTTTTCCCGACGCGATAAGCCGGAGGATCTGGTGTTCGCGGTCGGAAAAAGGCGATTGGATCCTGACACTGCCCATTCCTTCCGGGAAAACCTTTGACCCCGAGCA
This sequence comes from Chryseosolibacter sp., assembly GCA_036383235.1. Classification (GTDB taxonomy): domain Bacteria; phylum Bacteroidota; class Bacteroidia; order Cytophagales; family Cyclobacteriaceae; genus Chryseosolibacter. Next base: position 10,231 of record DASVOT010000200.1, on the reverse strand, counting down.
CGCGGCAAGCAGTGAGCTGATCAGCTGCGAGGCGTCCATGGATTTATTAAGATAGCCGTTGGCGCCGAGGCTGAAGGCTTCCTGCGAGAAAACCAATTCTTCATGCATGCTGAGCATCACGATGGTGCGATCGGGATTGCTGGCTCTTATTCGTTTGATGGTATCAAGGCCGTTGATGAGCGGCATTTCGACGTCGATCACCAACAGGTCGAAGGAGAGGCGCGGAAGGGTTTCAAGCAGAGCCTGTCCGTTGTACGCCTTGTGAACGATTTTGAAATGCCCCGAATCGGCAAGCACCCGCTCGAGTCCGTCGCAGAACAGCTTGTGATCATCGGCCAGAACAGTTTTGATCATACCGGTTCCCGGATTGATTGGAGGGGGATATCGATGGTATACGAGACGCCGTGGTTCCCCGAATCGAACTTGATGGTGCCGTTGATGGATTGGATCCGCGATTCAATGTTGTCGAGGCCCAGGCCTCCCTGCCGGCTGTCATGGGAAAATCCGACGCCGTCATCTTCGTACACGATGTTGAACATTTCCGCGAATGCATTCAGGTGAATGGTGATGTGTTTCGCGGAGGAATGCTTTATCGAATTCGAGATCAGTTCCTGGACGATGCGAAAGACCATGATGTTGAACTCGTAGTTGTCGATCTCTTTGCCGAAAACCTGAAGCGATATCCGGGAGGTGAGGGTATCGTTGAGTTTGGCGATGTAATTTCTCAACGCGGCGAAAAGTCCGTATCGCCGGAGACTGGGTGGCGTGAGCCCGTAAATAATGTCCTTCAGTTCTTTAATCGCGAATTGAAACTGCTCTTCGATATCCCGGGCGCGCGGTTCACCGTGTTGTTTGAGAAGCTGATTGACCATCAGTTTGATGGCGGTAAGGTTGGTGCCGACTCCATCGTGAAGTTCCCTGGCGATGCGCTTTCGTTCCCTTTCCAGCGTTTCAATTTCGGACTGTATGAGCTTTTGCTGATGCCGGTTGATGATGCCGAGGTAGTGAGCCTTCTGTTTATAGATTGATTGGCGGTGACGCAGGTACAGGTATCCCAAAAGAATAATGAACGCCAGGCCGCCAGCCTGGGTATACCATTTCATCCACCACGGAGCATCGATGGTAAAGGGGATGGGCTGGAAGGCGGGCGTCCAGTGGATGTTGTCATGCGCGTACTGCAGTTCAAAGGCGTAAACATCGGGCGCCATAGACGAGAACTGAACAATTCTTTCCTTCGTCAGGATCCAGTCGGTTTCCGGCGAGACGCGGTAGCGCATGAAGAGGTCCTGATTGGCAAAGGAAATATATCCAAAGGAAAAGCTGAGGTTATTTTTGTGATAGGGCAAGGTGACCGGTTTTGCACGGAGCGCATCAAAAGACGATAGGGTGTCCGTTCCGATCGTCAGCTTCTTCAGATAGAAGACGGGGGTGAGCGCCGAGGGTTTCGCCAGCGACTTTGGAAGGATCGACAATCCCTCGTCGGCAAATACCCAGATCTTTTCTTTCACCGGGAGAATGAAATTAATTTTGTTGCTCGTGATCCCCGCCTCGTAGGAAACACGGTTAAAACGATAGTCATTTCGCTCCAGAGGAGCGAGCGCCAGGGCCACCAACCCTTTTTCAGTGCCTAGCCATAACGTTGAATCGGTCTTTGAAAAACAGTAAACGTTGTCGGCCACGAACTGGTGCCGGGTGTCGAGCTGCCGGTGATTCCCGTTTTTGTTCAGCAAAACAAGGCCATTTCCCTGTGTGGCCAGCAAAAGGACCGAGTCGTTGAGGGATTCGATCTGGTTGATCTTGGTGCCAGCCAGTCCCTGGAATTCATTCAGGAATTCCATATCAAGATTGCGCGTATGGAGGCCCGTGCGCCCGGCCACATAGATAATGGAATCGTTCACCAGCATGGCCCGATAAATGGCATAACGGGCCTGGCTTTTCAGCAATCTTCCGTCGCGATTGAAAGAGGTCATCCGGATTCCCCCGTGGGCCCACACCCGGCCGTCGGAACCTTTCGAAAACGAGGTTGCAATCAACCTGCGATAACGGTTTTTCATGCTGAAGTCCGGACCAAAACGCAGGATGTCCAATCCGGCAGAGACCCAGACATTTTTGGAGTCGTCCTGAAAAATGGCATACACTTCCCCGCGCAGTTTTTTCCGCGCGAGCACTCTTGCCGTGCGTGCATCCATAAACAACAGGTTCCCTGCCTGGTCTCCCAATAGCACGGTGTCTTTCAACGCCCACACCGTTTTAAGACGCGACTGGGTGGGCAAGGGGAAGTTTTCAATTTCCAGATTCGGAAGATTATACACTCCTGACTCCAGCGTCGTGAACCAAAAACCGGACGCCGCGTCCTGCAAGACCTTAGTTACTGATTTTTTTTGCAAGAACTCCGGGCGCCATCCACGGTTGGGCCCCGTGAGTTTTTCCACTCCATGGTTCAGGTAACCGATCCAAAGGTCATTCGCGCGGTCTGTTGATAGACTGATGATCGGGTCGTTCGCACTTAATATCTTCCTTAACGTCTCTCGCTCGTACAGAAAAAGGTCCTTGAAAACAGAGATGTACACCTTGTCTCCCGCGGAAATTGTATTATAGAATTTGCTTTCCGTTGTGTCAGATAATGCTACGGGGAAACGCTTGCCGTCGATAATCATCTCTTTGACTGCGTATTTCAGGTCATTGCCGTGCAGGAGCTTGCCATCCATCCATTCAATAAAAAGCGAACCGCGATCGTATATTTTCGTTTCGACGTTGCCCTTCGCGTCAATCTTTCCGAACACATGCGCCATCGTAAACCATAATTCCTCCGATTTGCTGTCGTATTGAAAATTAAACATGGAGTAGTCTCCGCTCTTTAATAACTGAGCATTGAATGGATAGGGGTGAATTTTCTCACCATCGAAGTACGAAAGTCTCCCCGAGAATGTCCGGAACCAGATCCGGCCAAGGTCATCCTCGAAAAAACCAAAAACCACGGGGTCTGTCAGTCCGTCCTTTACGTCGAATACCTGGAATTCGTTGCCATCGTACCGTGCAACACCGTTGTCGGTGGCGAACCAAAGGAAGCCTGTCTTGTCTTCGTAAACTTCGTACACCTCCGAGCTTGGCAGTCCTTCGGGAACGGAGAAATGAAAGATCGTGTGGCTCTGTCCTCTGGCGACAGGGGCGCACACGGTGAGTATGAGGCACAGCGGCGTAAGCCGTAGCAGTTGTATAGCACAGGCCACCCTGGCGGTGGCTACAGATGTTTCTAATTTTGCCGCTGACATTGTAATAAAACCGCGTCTTTCTCCATTGTATCGATTATAACGGATTGAATTTCAAGTAGTTGAAATAACACCTACCTCAAAAGGAGTATCCATGGCGAGGTAAGAAGTCCGCAGTGAATGATTTTAAAAATTCCGCCGAATCATCCACCTTGCATAATCTAAGACGTGGAAGACCCTCTCTATCTTCCACCTCAAAAAACTACAATCTGGGCAGACTGTAGTTTTTTTATTTTGTTCAACCTAGTGTTTTTTTTAAACAAAAAGAAGCTTGTGACGTCGAAGTATCCCTAGCGTTCCATCAGCTTGTTGACAACGGAATTAAATGTGACCTCGTTTTTCTCCGCGTTCAGTTCACGGGCGGCAAGCGTTGACTGACGCTTGAAGCGGATCACCTCTTCCTGTTTAAGGTTGTTGAGCTTTTGTGCCAGGGCCGTCGGTTGGAAATTCTCGGAGACGACACCGTTTGAGAACCTGCTGACGATAGCGGCCATTTCCGGAGTCGGGCCAATCGCCACGCCGAGCCGCGCCTGTATAAAATCAAAGAGCTTGTTCGGCAACGTGTTGGCATAATTGAAATTAACGGGAGGGATCAAAAAAACGCCGATGTCGTACCCGTTGATCGCTTCCACCACCTGGTGGCTTTGCACCGGCGGCAGAACTTTTATCCGGGGAATGGCTGCAATCTTATTTTTTAACTCCTGGATGTATCGCTTCGTCTTGCGCGAGGCATAATCGGACGTCATGAGGATCAGGTCAAGGGTGAAGCGTTCATCGAGATGTTTCATCAACTCGATCATGAGCTCAAGCCTGCGCGATTCGTTCGCGATACCGTGATGGATCAGCCGGATGCGACCGGCTTTCACTTCGGAGGGCTCGATCTCGTGATACCGTGTCGCATTCGTAATGATGAAGGGTCGGATGCCGAACGATCTTTCATATTCTCTGGCAAGTCCCTCGCCCACCGTTAACATGGCATCCACTTTCGGGATATATTTCCGGCAAAGCGCGAGGTAAAAAGGTTGAAAAAACAGTCTCCAGATCCTGTTGTTTTCAAAGTGCCGCGGAGCGTATTCATGGGCGTCAAACAGGACCTTTGACGACTTCATTCGAAAAGCGAGCGGGAGCGTATCAATGTCGTTGGCGACTACCAGATCGTATTGCGTGTTTTGAAAGTTTTGAATCACCGGCTCATAGTCGTGGAAAATCCGGAAGGCAAGATTGAATCGCCTCAGAAGGAGGGCGGCGGCCAACACACCTTTTCTCTGAAACGACAGCTTTGTCTGCCGGATCCTTACAATGTTGACGCCGGGAATATTCTCACTGTCGAAGCAAATGACGGTTACCCGGTGATTTGTTTTCAGCCAGCTGACCTGCCGGCCCACGCGCGCATCATGCTTAAGGTTACTGAAAACAAGTACCAGGACATTTTTCATCCCGCCAAACTACAAACTTATTTTTAACCCCCGATCCTGATTTGATCAAAACGATGGTATTTTGCGACTTAAACGTCTCCTGTGCGGATAAGTAAAAACTTTTTAAAAAGTTCGCTGATCTATACGCTGGCCGGGGCGTTGCCGATGGCCAGTGCCCTTGTCCTCCTTCCGTTTTATGTGCGGTATTTGTCCACCAGCGATTTCGGCGCGCTGTCGATTTATTTTTCCTTTGCATACTTCATTCAGCTCCTGGCGACCTACAGCTTCGATACCTCGCTGTACATCCATTTTCACGAGTACAAGAATGACTCCGCAAAACTTTCAGCGTTTACCAGTTCGGCCTTCATATTGATGCTTGGTATCGGAGTTTTCGTAGGGATCGTCTTCACGGTTTTCGGCGATTTGTTGTTCCGGCAGCTCTTCGCGGAAAAGTCGATCTCCTTCCAGCCGTATGGTATGCTGGCCGTGTTCACGGGGATTTTTCAGGCGTCGTTCAAAGTACACGGCAACCTGCTCCAGAGCAGGGAGAAACCCGAGCTTTATTTCTGGTCGAATGTTTTGTCGTTCGCCGTCATTGCCGGCGCCACCATTTGGGGTTTATGGGCATTCCCCAACTCATTGATGGGACCAGTAGGCGGAAGGTTGATCGCGGCCATCCTCTCGGGGCTGTGGGCCCTCTCGAGGATATTCCGGGAGTTCGGCATTCGCTTTGACATGGCGCTCATGCGTTCGACCTTTAGCTTTAACTTTTATACCTTCCTTTATCAGTTTCTTCAATGGGTCATTAACTACTTCGACAGAATCCTGATGGTGTTTCTGGGCCTGACCCTCGCCCAGGTCGGTGTTTATAACTTTGCGATCCAGTGCCTGCTGATCATCGAGTTCATTCTGAACGGGCTGCACAACTCCTTTTACCCGAAAGTGGTCAGCACCATTATGGCGCAGCAAAGAAAGCATTCGTCGCCGGATGTCAACCGGTATTACCACGGTTTCATTTCGGTGATCATGCTGCTGATCTGCCTATGTATCCTTTTCTTTCCGTGGGCCATCGATGTCTTTCTCAAAATATTTTCCAACAAACCGGGTTATAAGGAGTCCATCCAGTACATCCCGTACATTAGCGTGATTTACATATTCAGGGCCATCCGGCTGTTTTTTGCGGCTCCATATGGCATTCTAAAACACACAAAGCCGCTTTCGCTCATCTATGCGGCGGTATCGGCGCTCAAGATCCTGGTGATGTGGTTCGGGATCCGGCATTACGGCCTGTATGCCGTAATCGGCGCTTCCATCCTCGCCGCTCTGCTCGAGATCGTTCTCTTGCGCTCTGCCCTCGGCACCCGCTTCCGGTTTCAGTACAACTTTTGGAAAATCCTGATCATGCCCGGCATCCTGTTCGGTATGATTGTGACCCTTGAGCCCATTTTTGCCCCGGCAGCCCGTGACCTTACGCATTTGTTCTATTTTTTGAGCTGCCTGATCCTGCTCGGCTGGGTGTACCGGAATGAAATAAAATTGATTGACCCTTTTCATATCTTGCGGTAACAATGGAAAATTGCTTACGTGTAAATCGCTATTCTAAACCCGCGCCCCGTCAATGATTCCTGTCACGAAACCCTTCCTGCCTCCGATCGAAGAATACGAACGTTATGTGCGCGATATCTGGAAGCGCAACTGGCTCACCAATAACGGGCCGCTGGTTAATGAGCTTGAATTGAAACTCAAAGACCATCTTGACGTGAAGCACATCCTGTTTGTAACGAATGGAACCATCGCCATCCAGATGGCGATCAAGGCGCTGGGTCTCAAAGGCAGAATCATTACAACACCATTCTCTTACGTTGCCACCACCAGCAGCGTGGTCTGGGAGGGATGCGAACCCGTCTTTGCCGACATCGATCCGAAAACCGGCAACCTCGACCCTGAAAAAATCGAGGACCTGATCACGCCAACAACATCGGCAATCCTGGCCACCCACGTGTACGGGAACCCCTGTGACCTCGAGGCCCTCGCCGGCATCGCCAAAAGAAAGAACCTGAAACTCATTTATGACGGGGCGCATGCTTTCGACGTAACATACAAAAACACATCCGTATTCAACTATGGGGATATCAGCACGTGCAGCTTTCACGCGACGAAGCTCTACCACACCATCGAAGGCGGCGCGGTCGTGACCCGGGATCCTGAATTGCTGAGAAGGATGGCGTTTCTGAGGAACTTCGGACACGATGGCCCGGAACGCTTTGCCCAACTCGGAATCAACGGTAAAAATTCCGAATTCCATGCCGCGATGGGATTGGCGAACCTCCGGCACATCGGGCAGATCATTCAACGTAGAAAGGCGCTGTGCGAACACTACGACTCATTCCTCCGGAACTTTGAGGCGAAGAAACCGGAGATCTCCGCTGACGTTCGCTACAATTACGCCTACTACCCGCTTTTTTTTAACGATGAGGCGCTCTTGAAAAAAGTGGTCGACACGCTGTCGCAACACTGGATCTATCCCAGAAGGTATTTCTACCCATCCCTGGAAGATCTGCCGTATGTGCAGCGGGCGGACAATTGTCCTGTAGCCGACTCGTTGGCCCGCCGCGCCCTTTGTGTTCCCCTGTATGACTCGCTCACCAACGAAGAGGTCGACATGATCTGCCGGCTGATGTTACGGGTCCAAAATAATTGATATGATCGTTGCAGGAGCAAAAGGACTGGCCAAGGAACTGCTCGCGATTTTCTCGCAGCTGGGTGCTCTGCACAACCTCTGTTTTTTCGATAATGTTTCGGAAGATGTTCCCGAAAAACTTTTCGGTCAATTCCCGGTTGTCCGCTCATTTGATCAGGTAAAGAAAATGTTCGCCGAAACGGGAGACCCTTCCTTTTGCCTCGGCCTCGGCAACCCCGTCCTGAGGTATCGCCTTTACAGGCAGTTTGAGGACGCGGGGGGGACGCTGACCTCTGTGATCAGTCCCAGGGCGGACATTGGCCAGTTCGATAATCACCTTGAAGCCGGCTGCTGCATTTTGCCGGGCGCAGTCATTACCACCAGCGTCACGCTGGGCAAGGGCTGTCTCGTAAACCCGAACGTCACAATTTCACACGATAGCGTTGTGGGCGATTTCGTCGAAATTTCTCCGGGCGTCAATGTCACGGGCAATTGCCGCATAGGGGATTTTTCCTTTCTCGGATCGAATTCCGTGCTCCTTCCGAAAATTTCCATCGGCAGGAATGTCATCGTCGGCGCCGGCGCCGTGGTCACGAAAGACGTGCCGGCCAATAGTCTCGTGGTTGGCGTGCCCGCCGTGATCAGGAAGAAGCTGGACCCAATAAACATCTGAAACGACGCGGATGAACCTTCATATTGTTCCTGATAATGTCTTCATCAATAAAGTTTGTGAAAATCTCCGGGAGTGCGGCGTTGCCGCGAACAATCGGCTGGTGATCCGCACCAGCGGGAGGAAATTGAAATACGTCAGGCAGGACCTTCCCTTTGCTCCGCTTTACTCCGCCGCCTTCGACCGGATGACGGGGGATACAGCAGAGTATGAGAAGGTCTTTGTGCACTTTTTCAGTCCTTTACTCTACCGCTGGGTGGCGACTCGTTCCTTTCAAGAATTGAACTGGATGGTTTGGGGAGCCGACCTCTACAACCTGCCCTCTGTCCGCGCCCCGTTGTACGAAGACCTTACACTGAAAAGATACGTGCGAGGCACCTTCTCAATGAACGATTTTCTTTACCGCGCCAAGGTGGCCGTTCTTCATGAACGCTTTCGCGATCGGGCGTACGCAAAGGTTGACAACGTGTTAACCTGGATGACCCGTGAATACGAGTTCGCGATCGCGAACCTTCCTGCTCTCAAAGCCGGCCATCAGTTTTTCTTCTACGAGAATGACATGCACTATGAGGCGCTGGATGAAATGATGAACAGCACGCCTGCGCCCGCTGATCGCGAAAGACCTCTTTACATCCTCGGCAATTCTTCCTCCGCCGAGCTCAACCACCTGGATGCGATCGCCGCGATGAACGCAGCAGGCGCGGAGGCCGACCTGCTGCTACCGGTATCGTATGGAAACGCGAAGTACGCCCGGTTTCTGAAAAAAAATCTCCCGGTCTATAAAGGCGGTGAGTTGCGCTTTATTGACCGGTATATGGGGTTTAAAGATTATCTTCAGTTTCTGTACAACGCTGACGGACTGGTCATGAACAACATCCGCCCGCAGGGTTACGGAAATATTTTTATGATGATGTACCTGGGCAAGCGAATCTTTCTGAACGAAAAGAACCTGTCAATACCTGACCTGGATAAAGCCGGTCTGCTTTGGCAACCCGTTGCGCGCACCAGAGGTGATGATCGGCTGAACTGGTCACAGAACAAAGCTGCCGTTTCCCGCCTGCTCTCACATGATCTGCTTCTGCAGAGATACCGCGAATTGTTTGGCTGAACGCCAGCGAGGATAAGCCGCCGGACCGGAAAAATCTATTTTGGCAACGCCTTGACCCTCTGCGGATTCTCCTTCAGGAAGGTTTCCCATGACTTGCTTTTACCTCTTGCCTTGCCCTGCTGATAGTGATGACAAAGCGCTACGGCCAATGCATCGGTGGCGTCCAGTAGTTTTGGCAACTCCTGAATGGCGAGCAGGCTCATCAGCATGCGGGCCACCTGCTCTTTCGAAGCATTGCCGTTTCCTGTCACTGACTGCTTTACTTTTTTGGGCGCATACTCCACAATGGGGATGGACCGGTAAAGCGCGGCCGACATGGCCACACCCTGCGCACGACCCAGCTTCAGCATCGATTGGACATTCTTTCCGAAAAAAGGTGCCTCCAGCGCCACTTCATCCGGGTGGTATTCGTCAACCAGATTTAAAACCCTTTCAAAGATCTTTTTTAATTTAAGCTCGTGCCCGGCGTATTTATTCAAATGAATTACACCATATTGAAGCAAACTTATTGACGAGCCCTTGATGCAAATGATCCCGTATCCCATTACGTTCGTGCCCGGATCAAGCCCGAGGATGATCTTCTCTTTTACCGTTTTTCCCACGTTCACAAGATAATCAGGCTTTTGTAAATTATCGAAATAACTTTAATGGCGATAGTAACCGGTGTCTTTGTTCTGTACTTTGCCCTCCTGGTCTTTCTTCTCGCAGGCTGGAACCGCGCCATGCGGCAGAGAGAGGAGCCCCCGCTCCGGAAACGTCCCCTCATCTCCATAGTCGTACCTGTCAGGAACGAGGAAATGAGAATGTGGACGCTGCTCGAAAACCTCTCGCTGCAGGATTACACACCGTTTGAGATCATTGTAGTCGACGATGATTCTCAGGACGAAACCCTTTGGGTCGCCCGGCAGTCCGATCTTAAAAATCTCCGGATCTTACAAAGCAAAGGACGTGGAAAAAAGGAGGCGCTGACCTGCGGCATCCGGGCAGCTAAAGGAACCATTATCGCGACCACCGATGCCGATTGCCTGTTTCCCCCGCAGTGGCTGTCACACGTCTGCGCCGAGTTTCAGGATCCGAAGGTGATGATGG
>DASVOT010000199.1:0-16016 GCA_036383235.1 Chryseosolibacter sp. | reverse complement strand
GTTCGTCTTCAACCGGGAGACCGGCGAGCCGCTCTTCCCTATTGAGGAAAGACCTGTTCCCGCGTCGACGCTTCCTGGTGAGCAAACCTCGCCGACACAACCCTTTCCCGTGAAGCCCCCACCCTTCTCAAGGCACCGGCTGACGGAGGACGAGTTGACGGACATATCCCCCGAGTCGCGGAAATTTATCATGGATAAAATCAACGGGGCACGCCTCGGCTCGATCTACGCTCCGCCGAGTGCAGAAGGTACGCTGCAGGTGCCGGGTACCCGCGGCGGCGCGGAATGGGGCGGCGCCGCTGTCGACCCCCGCACCGGGATCCTGTACGTCAATGCGAATGAGGTGCCGTTGCTGTTGAGGATGAAAGAAATCGAAGTTGAAGGCCAGGAGGAGTTCCTCGCCTCTGCGGGAAAGAGGATCTATAACGTGAATGCCTGCAGTTCGTGTCATGGCGCCGACCTGAAGGGAAATAACATATTTCCGTCGCTGACGGGTCTTTCAAAGAGAAGAAACGAAAACGAGATCGCCGCCTTGCTAAAGACGGGGAAGGGCCAGATGCCCGCGTTCCCGAATATTTCAAACGAGGACCTCGATGCGCTGCTCGCATTTCTGTTCGAGAAGAAAGATCTGAAGAACCCGCGTTTTACTGCTGTCAAGAACTCCGCGGAAAGAGAATACCGCTTCATCGACGACGTCTGGAATGTTCTTTTCGATCAGAATGGATATCCGGGCGTAAAACCTCCATGGGGCACGCTCAACGCCATCGACCTGAACAAGGGCGAGATCGTCTGGCGTGTAACGCTTGGCATGTATCCCGAACTGATTGAAAAAGGACTTCCGCCAACAGGCACGCAGAATCTGGGCGGACCTGCCGTCACCGCCGGGGGACTTGTATTTATCGGCGCGACCCGCGATAAAAAATTCCGCGCTTTTGATAAAGATACCGGGGCCATCCTCTGGGAATACGATCTCCCGGGTGGAGGAAACGCCACGCCCAGTGTCTATGAAGTGAACGGCAGGCAGTACGTTGTCGTCGCCGCCGGCGGGGGCGGCCGGGTGGGTAGTCCGACGAGCGACGCCTATGTGGCTTTCACGTTGAAGGAATAAGAAGAACATTTTATCGCATCGCATTTTGAATGGCCACTGCAAGTACGAACGTGAAGACTATCCAAGGCCAACCCATGGCGACAGGTGAACCTCACAGCCGGACTGTGTTCGCTGAAAAACTGAGGCACATCTTTGACAGCGCGGGAAGGCCAGCGGTCGTTCCCAGAGGTGAATTCCTGATCCGCGAGGGGGAAATAGAAAAGAACCTGTACTTCATCGAATCAGGCGCCCTGCGCGTCTTCTATCTGACCGAATTCGAGGAGATGACGATCCGCCTCGGATATAAAGGATCGTTCATCAATTCCCTATCCTCCTTTATCAATGGCACGCCGTCTGAGTTTTATATCGACGCCATCCGCAAGACGAACATCCGGGTTATTTCAAAGCAGGATCTGCTGAACATCGCCCATGAAAGTACGGAAAGCCTGAAACAATATGTCGCCCTGCTTGAATCGCTCATCACGCAGCAGATTGAACGGGAGGTGGATTTGCTGATCACTTCTCCTGCTGAAAGGTTGAAGCGGGTGCTGCAACGAAGCCCAAACCTGTTCCGCGAGATCCCCCTGAAATACATTGCCTCCTACCTGAGAATGAAACCGGAGACGTTGAGCCGCATCCGCAGTTCTTGATTTCAGTCAAGAGAGATTGGCCTTGCCAGCGCCATCTTTGCATCAAATACAAAACCATGCAAACAGACAACAACACCCTGATTGATGAGTTGCTCGGGTTGACGGAACATTCCACCCATGCCGTTCAGAAATTCAAAGCGCTGAGGCCGGACCAATTGAATTTCAAAACGGACCCCAAGAGCTGGAGCATCCTCGAATGCCTGGAGCACCTGAACCTCTACGGCGATTTCTACCTGAAGGAACTGGAAAAATCTCTGCTGAATCAAATGCCCATCTATCCTGCCCCGCCCTACAAAAGCGGGATCATTGGAAATTATTTTGCCAACCTCATGAAAGTAAAAAATGGAAGGATCGTCAAAATGAAAACCCCGGCAGACAAAAACCCGGCAGGATCGCAGCTTTCCGTTACGACAATCGACCGGTTTTTAAAGCAGCAGGAAATGCTGAAGTCACTTCTGAACCAGGCGCGGAATATTGATCTGGTCAAAACGAAAGTGCCGATCTCGCTGACAAAGTATATCAAGCTCAGGCTTGGAGATACTTTCCGCTTCTTTGTGTATCACATAGAGAGGCATGTCCTGCAGGCCGAAAACGTACTGAAGCACTCAAATTCCCCTAAATCTTGGGCTTCGACAGGCTCAGCCACCGGGCTTCGACAGGCTCAGCCACCGGGCTTCGACAAGCTCAGCCACCGGGCTTCGACAAGCTCAGCCACCGAAGCCCCAATTTTGAATTTTGAATCTAATCCTCCTTCAAAGTTGTGAGAAAGCTGACAAGGTCCCTGATCTCGCGTTTGGTGAGCAGGTAGCGCATGGGTGGCATACTCGAAGGCGCGTTGGTCTGTTTAACCACATCCGCCTTGCTGATGAGCGTGTCGGGCTTATCGCCCACTTTCAGCGCAATCGCATTGTTCTTTTCCTCCTGCAGGATTCCTGAAATGCGCCTGCCGTTTTTAAGGTCGAGGGTGACGATGCCGAAGCCCGCCGCGATTCTCGCGCTGGGTTCAACGACCGATTGAAGGATCTGTTCGGGCGTGAGCCGGGCGGCAACGCCATTCAGGCGCGGTCCCGCGTTACCTCCGTAATCATTGAAGGAGTGGCAGCGCATACATTGTGCCGTCTGGTTGCGGAAGAAAAGATTCCTTCCTTTTGCCGGGTCTCCGCCGACGAGCGCGCTGCTGTAGGCAGCCATCACGGAATCGGGAGACAACCTGGCTGTGATCTCTTTGTACCGGGCGCTGAGCGACTGTGAATGGGTGCTGTCGATCGCTTCGGCGAGCTCGAGGTGGATTTCCGGCGCAAGTTTGCCGTCACTCATTTTTGTGAGCAGGGTATCCAATACTTTTTCGGAACGCTCTGTGCCGAGGCTACCCAGCGTGATAAGGGCCGCTTGTTTTTCTTCGGTGGTTCTGGTGTTGATGACATTGGAAAGCAGGGCAACCATCTCATCTTTCGGCATATCTGTTTTGGGAAGCAGGTCGAGGGCAACGACGCGGACACTTTTCTCCTTGTCTGCCAGCGCCAGTCTGATGGCATCTCCAGTACCCTTGTCCTCCATCAGCGCCAACGCCTTTACCGCTTCCGCCCTGACCTCCGGATCGGGATCCGACTTCAATCTGGCAAACAGGGGTCCGGAGGCCGAACTGATTTTGAGTTTTCCGGTGGCTTTAACGGCGCTGATGCGAATGTCTCTGTCCTTGTCACCCATCAGCGTTGCAAGGGGGCCGGAAGCCTTCCTTTGCACCGGTCCTGCATCGCGGATAATCTCACCCCTGAAACGCCCGTCGACCCGGTCGAGCACGGAGGGTTTCGCCCAGGTGCTCAAGGCGTCGATCGCCTCCACGCGCATTTCCAACGGAGCCGCTGGCTGCATAGAGTAATCGATCAGGTTTTGCATGGCCTCCTCGCTGCCTGCTCTCAGGTTGGCATTGATGGCGCGGCGGAGAAGCGCTTCTTTCTTGAAACGTCGGTCTTTGAGCACGCCGCCGAGCGCGGGCAACGCTTTTTCAATGGAAAGGTCGTCGTTGATGGCCCGGGCCGCTTCGGTTACAATGTATTCGTCCTTGTCTTTGAGGAAGGCGGCGACGCCCGGATCACGCAACCTTCTCAGCGCTACCACGGCGGCTATCCGCAATCCGCGGGATGGATCGTTCGCAAGCGCGACAATCGGCTCCGCTTTTCCGATGCGGGCCAGCGCAAGACTGCCTGCGTGTCGCAAGTAGGCATCCTCGTCATTATTCGCGCGCAGCATGTCAATAATCGGATTGATGGCAGGCTGATATTCAATTCTTCCGAGCGCCTCCGCGGCAAAGAAACGCGCGCGCGCATAGTCGTCTTTCAGTAACGGTATCAGCGCGTCGCCGGCATTCTTGAACCGGACGTCTCCCAGCCATTTGGCGGCCTGCGCCCGGATCTCGGGATCCTCATCGCGGAGAAGCGATATGAGGATGCGCGCATGCTGTGATTCCTGCCTGGCAAACTGGCTGATCCCCCAGATGGCGTGGACCCTGGCGAGCTGATTTTCACGCTGACGAAGCGTTGTTTCAAACGCGGCGAGCCCGTCCGTGCCCCGGGTTGCAAGCTCGAACTGTGCCTTCTGACGCACGCGCATGTCCGCATGCTTCAGCAGGTCGGCCAATTGGTTCGTCGCATATTTTGTAAAGTCGGCCATCAGCAAGGTCTGTGTCTCCTTGCGCTCCGGGCTGGCGGCGCCTTCTGCCACATCCAATTTCCATATCCGTCCGAAATTTTTCGTGTCCCACCCGTCGATCCAGTCGGCGATGTACATCGCTCCATCAGGGCCAAAATCGACGCCCGTAGCCAGGATGCCGCTCATGATGCTCTCATGCTCGCCAAGCTCGAATGTCGCGCCTTTCGGAACGAGCTTGAACGCGTGGATTCCGGACCGTGCCGGGTTACCCACAAACTCGCCCACGAAGAACGTGTTCTTCCACTTCTGACTGAAGGCGGTGCCGGGATTGTATAAAAATCCGGTCGGACCGCTGACGAAGTTGGCGATACACGGCGTGATATAGGCCGCTTGTCCCTCGAACCGGGGCTTATACATTTCCTCGTCCATCCAGACCTTGTAGGTGTTGTTGTCCGGGTCGCGGTACTTGCCGAACTGCCAGTTCGTTCTCCAGCCAGTATCCGAGCCGTTGGTGATGTAGACGATCCGCTCCTTTTCTCCGCGGTGGTCGCCATCATTGTCCTCGCTGATAAGGTTTCCGTATTCGTCAAATACAAACTCGTGTGTATTCCGGTTTCCGTAAGCAAACACCTCGAAGTCACTGCCATCCGGATTCGCCCTTACGATCACGCCACTATTGGGATGTTCCCAGCTGTGGCCGTCCTTGTCTTTGCCGCTGAAGCCGATGTCGCCGATCTGCCAGTACACCTTTCCTTCCGGTCCTACCTCTGCCCCTGACATCCCGTGGCCGCCAAAGCCTACGTGGATTCCATATCCATGAGAGATGGAAGTTTTCTCGTCGGCAAGGCCATCGCCGTTAGTATCCCTGATCCGCCACATGTCGGGCGCGACGCCCACGAACAAGTCGCCCTTGTAAGCAAGGATGGCGCCGGCCACGTCCGTCACCTCGGTGTTGAAATCCTGCACGACCATCTGAGAAAAGTCGGCGCGGCCATCGCCGTTCTGATCCTCGAGGCGGTAGACCTCTTCTTTCTCGACCGTCATGTCTTTCCAGTCATGCGATCCATCCCCGTTGAGATCCTTGAGCCACTCATTCTTTGAGCTGTTCTCCGGAGCCAGCACCTTGTGAAGGAACGCGCGTTTCTCTTCAACATCCTTCAGCTGAATCGATCCGATCTCCCAGTCCTGGTGTCCGCGTATGTCGAACTCGGAATTCTTTTGCCGGTTGGTGCGCGTGTAAAACAAGCGTCCCTGGTCGTCGATATCCAGGGAAACGGGATCGGCCACGAGCGAATCGCCGGCCCAGAGTTTCATCACCAGTCCTTCGGCGAGTGTGGGTGTCACCGTCGACTCCACCGATCTCGCAAGCGTGGCGGTCTCCACAGAATCCATTTGTTTGATCCGCTTGTCGGCAGGACCATTATCCTTGCACGCCGCGATGGAGAGCAGCAATGCAATAAGAAATATATTTTTAAAACGATTGCACACGAAGCGGTTTTTCATTCTTGAATGAATTTGGCGCGCCAATTTAATATAAAAACAGGGGAATACGTACGATCATGCACGTTCAAAACCATTTTTCAGAGACGGAGCATGAATGCCTTCCGCTCATCCGTGCATTCTTCCGTCTATAAGAAATCTCCTTCCGCGCTCACATTACGCAGGGTGGCCACATCCCGCGCGTGCACCCACATCACAAGATTGAGTGAAACATAAATCGGGCATTTCGTTGTGTCATTGTGCCTTTGTGGCTTAATTTCACTCCGCGCAGGCAAATGAAACTGATCATCACCGAATCGAAAATATAATATATGGAATCAAACAGGCGAAGATTTATCAGGCAGTCCCTCACTTCGGCTGCAGGACTGGCAGCCAGCGTGATACCGGGTCCTTTGGCGGCAGGTTTAAAGCGCAGGCCACTGATCTCCTCTGAGAAAGGAAAAGGAATGATGGAGAGCGCGCCGCTTATTCGCTTTTCCGCGATCGGCCTCAACCACGGGCATATCTACGGACAGGTTGAAACGGTGATCGGCGGCGGAGGCGAGCTTGTCTCTTTTTACGCCGCCGAACCCGAGTTGGTGACAGCTTTTTCGAAACGATATCCCGCGGCAAAGCTTGCGCGATCCGAAAATGAGATCCTCGAAGACAAGAGCATTCAGCTGGTGGTGAGCGCCGGCATCCCTGAGGACCGCGCGCCGCTGGGCATCCGGGTGATGCAACATGGCAAGGACTATATGTCCGACAAACCCGGTCTTACCACGCTCGCGCAACTTGACGAAGTGAGGAAAGTCCAGAAGCAAACCAAACGCATCTATTCCATTCTGTACAGCGAACGGATGGAGAACAAGGCATCGATCAAGGCTGGCGACCTTATCCGCGAGGGCGCGATCGGCAAGGTAGTTCAGACACTGGGAACGGGTCCTCACCGCATGAACCCGGAGTCGCGACCGAAATGGTTTTTCGAGAAGAAGTCGTACGGCGGCATCATCTGCGATATCGGTTCCCATCAATGCGAGCAGTTTCTTTACTTCACCAATTCAACGAAAGCCGAGGTGGTCTGCTCACAGGTTGGCAACGTCAACCACCCGCAGTATCCCGGGCTCGAAGATTTCGGCGATACGGTCCTTCGTGGCGACGGCGGGTCGGGGTATTTCCGGGTGGACTGGTTCACGCCGGCGGGACTGAACACCTGGGGCGATGGTCGTCTGACCATCCTTGGCACCGATGGCTACATGGAGCTGCGCAAAAATGTCGACATCGCCGGACGGGAAGGAAACAACCACCTGTTCCTTGTCGACAACAAATCTACTCGCTACATCGACTGCCGTGAAGTCACATTGCCTTATGGACCCGCGCTGGTCCAGGACATCCTCCACCGCACTGAAACCGCGATGACGCAGGAACATTGTTTTCTGGCGATGGAACTTGCGCTCAAGGCGGAGAAGAATGCAAAGCGGATTGCAGGTTGAGGGATTTCTTTTCAAAGGGGACATTTTTTGCCACTAAGGCACGAAGAAATGCAATGTTAGGCCACTAAGGCACAAAGACACTAAGAAATGCAAATTGGTCATCGCAGGTAAAGAGTTACGTGATTGCGAATGTTTTTCAACTTTTTGGCATTTTCCCCTTTGATTACTATTTTCATCAAATTCCACATAAAAAAGACCCAATGGAATTTAGAAAACTTTCTGAACAAGAGGAGATTATTGGAAAAGCGATCGTGCACGCTGCGTATAAAGTACACAGTGTGCTGGGTCCGGGGCTCCTCGAAAAAATATACGAGCTATGCCTTGTTCACGAACTGAAGAAAGCTGGTTTCAAAACAGACCGCCAGGTCGACCTACCGATACACTATGATGGAATCGTCTTTGACGCGGGTTTAAGACTCGATATTTTGGTTGGCGATGCCGTTATCACAGAGGTGAAAGCCGTGGATCGGATTAATCCGGTGTGGCCAGCGCAAGTGCTAAGCCACCTGAAACTGACCAATTTACGACTGGGATACCTCATCAATTTCAACGTGGCTCAGATCAAAGATGGCATTCGACGGTTCGTTATATGACGTCTAGCCATAAAGAAATCACAAAGAAAAATGAAGGGTTTAGCCATTAAGGGACGGAGACAAATATTTACCTCTATCAAGATAGCAATTATGGGGGCCGAGAGCCGGACGTGCTAAGATGCAAGTGTGATCGCATTATACACTTCAGGGACGAATGAGCCCAGTCTCCGTCCAAATAGTATTGCATTCTTTGTGCCTTCGTGTCTTAGTGGCTTAATATTTCTGTTCTTCGAGCCTTTGTGCCTTAGTGGCAAAACGCTTGTATTCTTTGTCTCTCATTGGCTAAAACTTTTCCATCTATTCATACTTCAACGTGTCGGCCGGGTTTGTCCGGGCGGTCTTCAGCACCTGGAAGCTGACGGTGAACGCCGCCACCACAAAGATCACCACCGCCGGGACAAGGAAAAGAACCCAGTGCAGCGAAATCCTGTACGGATAGTTGGTCAGCCAGTTGTCCATTGCAACGTATGCAAGGGGAATCGCCAGCGCGATCGCCGCCAGGACGAGCTTCAGGAAATCCGACGACAACAGCGAAATGATGCTGGCCAGCGACGCACCCAGCGCCTTGCGGATCCCGATCTCCTTCGTCCGCTGAACGGCGGTGTATGACGACAACCCGATCAGTCCGAGGCAGGAAATGATCATTCCCAGGACTGTAAAAATGACGATCACTTTCGCAAAACGTTTTTCGTCGTTGTACTGCGCTCCGTACGAATCTTCCAGGAAGACGTAGGAGAACGCATTTCCAGGGAAAAACTTTTTGTAGATCTTTTCGACCTGCTGAATTAACGGCGCAGGATCCGCGAGCCTGAATTTGATTGAAGTCGGACCATAGGTCTCATACGTCGGAAGGAAAATGATCGGCTCCATCGGCTTCTTCAGCGACTCCTGGTGAAAATCGTTTACAACGCCGATGACCTGCCACCGGTCGCGCCCGCTGACAACCTCTTTACCGATCGCATCTTCCGGGCTTGCGATCCCAAGAAGTTTGACTGCGTTCCGGTTGATCATGACGTTGCGGATATCCTCGTATCGCTCATGGTGGTCCGCCGGCGAGAATTTTCTTCCGCTTATCACCGGGATTCCGTACGTATCGAAGAAATCATGGTCGGCGAGCAGGAAACTCATCGTGTAATGTGTAGCGGTTGGCTGTTCCGCGAGTCTGAGGTCGAAACCGCGTCCAAGCCGGTCCCCCGGTAGCCGTCCCGTGGTCGCGGCGGCCATCACGCCGTTCAGCTGCGTGAGCTCCTGCTTGTAGCTTTCGACGCGCCCGATAAAGGTCGAGTCCCATGGCGTAAGCGTCGGCCCTTTGACGACGAGAATATTCCGGATGTTCATCCCCAGGTCGGCGTCATTCATGAATTTCAGCTGCCTGGAAACGATCAGTGTTCCCGTGATGAGCGCGGCGGAGGCGGTGAACTGGAATATAACCAACGCCTTTCGCAAAACCTGCCCCCTGCCCGACCGCTGAAATTTTCCTTTCAACACGGTTACGGGCTTGTAGGAGGAAAGGACAAAGGCGGGATAAAATCCAGAAAGGAGTACCCCGCCGAGAACCGTTGCGATGAAGATCATTGCCGTGGTCGACTGCATCTCCCGCAGCGCCTTGACAAAGCTCACGCGCGCGCCGATGATATCATTGAAAGGTGCCTGAAGCAGAGCGGTAATCAGGATGGCGAGGGCGAATGCCATCAGGCTCATCAGCACCGATTCAAAGATGAACTGCTTTACCAGCTGCGTCTTCAGGGCGCCCATCACCTTTCGGAGTCCCACTTCCTTGGCCCGGTCGAGTGCCCGCGAGGTGGTGAGGTTTATGTAGTTGATCCACGCGATCAGGAGAATGAACACGGCGACGACCAGCATCGCCCACACCGCTTTGCCGCTGGCGGTTTTAGCGATGTCATATTCGTAATCCGAATACAGGTGGGCGTCGCTCAGCGGTTGAAGGTAGAACTTCTCGACACTTCCCGAAACCTTGTCGCCCTGGAAATAGCGCTGGCTGAAATCCGCAAATTTCTTTTGGAATTCTTTATAATCAACTCCATCCCGCAGTACCAGGTAATGCCTGAAGTCAGACCAATTCCAGCTGTTGTCCGCGCTCTGATCGTCAGAGTGTATCAATGTGGCGAATGATACGAGCGCGTCGAAGCGAATGTGTGAATTGTCGGGAACGTCCTCACAAATTCCTGTTACCTTATAGGGGGTCTTATCGAGCCCCAGGTACAGGAGCTTACCTAACGCCGCTGTATAATCCTCATCAATACCCGAAAAATATTTTTCAGCGAGCGTTTTGGTCAATACAATCGAATGGGATTCCTTGAGGGCCGAAGAGCGTTCGCCTGCCAGCAGCGGAAAGGTGAAAACGGACAGGAAATATTCGTCCGCGAAATGAGAGTAGCCACCTCGGAAACTACCATCCTCTATCCTGACGTTGAGCTCGCCGCCGGGCATCAAACGCGTATATTCTTCGATCTCCGGATAATCCTTTGCCATCGTTGGCCCGATGGTGGGATAGGTGATGGTTCCATGCTGGATCAGCTTTCCGTTTTGAAAGCGATCGTTGGTGATCCTGTAGGTACGCGCGAATTTATTGTGGAACCGGTCATAACTGAGCTCGAAGGAAACAAACTGGAATATCAGCAGGCAGGCAGCCAGGCCGATACTTAATCCAAAGATGTTGATGGCGGAGAAAACCTTGTTCTTCGCCACGTTTCTCAGCGCGATCGTCAGATAATTCCGGAGCATAATGGTGTTGATTAGTTGATATGAAAAATTGTTTCTCAAAATGATACCGGGTCTCAGGAAGCGGATGGTATTCCACAAAAGCCGTCGCCTGGCTTTCGACGGGCCTAAGCGCGCTGCATCACGCTCGAACTTCTGAAGCAGATCACCCTCAATCTCCTCGAGGAGCCACTCGGGGCAGAACGATCGAAGAAGCCGCAAGACCAGGCGGTCGAACCCCTGACTTCCAAACTCACTCATGCTTCAGGCTGTTCGCCGGGTTGGATAATGCGGCCCTGATCGTTTGACCGCTGATCGTGACCAGGGCGATGAAAAGGATTGCGACTCCCGACCCTGGAAACACCCACCAGCCGATGTCCACTTTATACTGATAGGTTTGCAGCCAGCGGTCCATCGCCCAATAGGCAATGGGTGCCCCAATCACGAAAGAGATGGCGATCAACCGGACGGGTTCGGATGTAAGCAGCAAGACGATGTCCGTCACGGAGGCTCCCAGCACCTTTCGAATGCCGATCTCCTTAACCCGCTTGCGCGCCATGTGGATGGAGAGTCCGAAAACGCCGAGGGAAGAAATGAAGATCGCGAGTGTACCGCTGGCCGTGGCCAGGTTGCGCACGCGCTTTTCATCGTTAAACTTGCGCTCATATTCCACATCAGCGAAATGATATTCAAAAGGATAATCCGGCGAATACCTGGCGAATACTTTCCCTGCGCGCGCAATGGCTTCACGCGTAGCCAGGTTCTTGCTCAGTCTGATGTGGACAATGGAGGACCAGTCGCGCCTGGCACCCTTGATTACCATGGGCGCCACCGGCTGGTACGGCGAGCGCGCCACAAAATCCTTGAAGACGCCCACGATGTGCCATTCAGTATCCCCATCGCGGAAAGTATGGCCGACGGGATCTTTAAACTTCATCACCTTGGCCGCGGATTCATTGATGAGCGCCGCTGTCGAGTCAGAGGGGAAGGCGGAGACGTCCATATCCCTCCCCGCGATAAGCTGGAGGCCGGCGGTCCTGACGAGGTCTTCGTCCGCAGAATATCGATCGAAAAGGATCCGGGCCGCGGGATCCCTGCCCTCCCATTCAAGCCCGTCCGTGTTACTCCATTGTTCCGTTATCGGGGAGAACGTCCTCGACACTGAAACAGCGATGCCGGAAGCGATCAGCTCCTCCTTATAGGACTTGTAGTTCCTGTTAAGGTCGCCATTCAGGTTGTGATAGATAAGTCCCTCCTGTAAATAACCGGTCTCCCGCCCCTGCGCATGGTCGATCTGTTGTTTAACCACCAGGGTTGCGATGGCCAGAACGATCGTGAACGCAAACTGAAAAACCACCAGCGTGCGTCGCACCATGGCACCGGATGTCGCTGAGATGTAATTTCCCTTCAGCACCCGCAAGGGTCTGAAAGACGAAAGAACGAACGCCGGGTAGCTGCCTGCAAGCAGGCCGGCGAACACGGTGACAGCCACGATCACTGTCCAGTAGTCCGGCGATCGGTAATCGATCTCAAGATTTTTTTCCGTGAGCGTGTTGAAAACCGGCAGCAGCAGATGAATGAAAAGAGCCGCCAGGATGGCTGCTAGGAACGCAATAAACAACGACTCGACCAAAAACTGGCTCACGAGCGATCCCTGCCGGGCGCCGACGGTCTTCCTGATCCCCACTTCTTTCACGCGATTCTCGGCGCGCGCCGTGCTGAGGTTCATGAAATTGATGCAGGAGATAAGAATGATGAAGAATGCGATGACTTCGAAAAGCCTTACGGTATCGATACGTCCTCCACTGGGTATACCGTTCTCAAACCGGGAGTACAGTCGCAGCTTGCTGACAGGATACAGAAACATTTCATTTTTCTGTTCTCCGCCGGAATGTGCAATGGCGATGTTCCTGATCTTGTCGTTGAATGCGTCAATGGAAGCGCCGCCGCGCAGTTTCACGAATGTGGCCACGGAGTTGTTGCCCCAATAGAGGTCTTCGCTGTCCATTTTCCGCATAAACGCCCACGACAAGAGATAATTGAAGTTGAATGTAGTGTTATTGGGAAGGTCTTCCATTACGCCGGTGACCAGGAAATTCTCCTCCTGGCCGTCGTGTTTCAGCAGAACCGATTTGCCCAGGACGTCGGCATTACCGAACAGTCTTACCGCGAATTTCCTGGTGACGACGATGGATTGCGGGTCATTCAACGCCGTCGCGACATCTCCCGCGAGAAGCGGAAACCCGAACATGGAGAGAAATCCGGACTCGGTGACGTAGCCGTCGTTGTCAGTGAACTTCAGGTCATCCTTAGAAAAAAGAAACTCTATATGCCAGTTCGCAACGCTGACCGCCTCCTCGACTTCCGGATACTCCGCCTTCAGCGTCACAGCCAGCACTCTCGGGGTAGTAGGCCAGCACGCGACGCTGCCATTAAACCGATCGCGGTTCCACGCCTCGTACAACCGATCGGAGTCGGGGTGGAAACGATCGTAGCCAAGCTCGTTCCGCACCCAGAGCGAGATCAACACCGTGCACGTGATACCGATGGCGAGGCCTGTGACATTGACCACCGAAAACGCCTTGCTGCGAAAGGTATTCCTCACCGCCAACTTGAGATGATTTCTTACCATAACGGTCTGATTTAGCTGAATCGAAAATTTATTCCGGAGAAGGATTCCAGGGCGGAAAAACCTGAGCGTGCTCCAAATAAACCGCCGTTGTGCTCTGCCTGCACCGTAGGCGTCAGTATCGCGCGCAAGCTTCTGCAGCAGATCGCCTTCTATTTCCTCCAGCAGGTGATCGGGGCAGAACCAGCGCAGAAAACGGAGGGCAATTTTTTGCCAGAAAGGTGTGGAGATTTCTTTTCGCCAGAACGCCGCGAAGACACAAAGGTGTGCTAAGGAAATAACATAGAGAATGTGGTTTCTAATCTCCATATGACTAAACCCGCTGCAGTTTCACCTTCGATAGAATTTTTTTTGCCGCAAAGTGCCAAGACACAAAGGTGCACTAAGAAAATTACTTAGTGAGAGATTACCGAGAAACATCTGAATTCCTTAGTGTCTTCGTGGCTAAAAATCATTTCTTGAGCCCCATCGAGTTCTTTGTGTCTTGGTGGCATCATTGTGGTTCACCCCATCTTCAGCTGGGGAATCATCTTCCACAGCACCAACCGCTGCTCCTTCATCGTTTTCAGCATCGCCATGCCGGCGCTGGTGATGGTAAAGATCCTCTTTCGCCGTCCTCCCCTTTCCTTGGTGGCGCCGCCGAGAGATGATTTGATGAACCCCTTATCCTCGAGCCGGTAAAGGGTCACATGCACGGCGCTGAGATTCACTTCGCGCTTCAACTTCGATTCGATCTCATCCGCGATCGCGGCGCCGTAGGCGTCCTCCTGCAAGGCGCCCACCATCGTTAATACCAGCTCCTCAAATTCACCGAGATACTCCTTGCCCATTTGCTTATGTTTTGTTAAACAAATAGAGTGAAAGTATTTCAAAGATGCAAGGACGTGGCGGATTTTTTTAGCCACTAAGACTCTGGGAGACTAAGGGCACTACCTGATTAATTTTAATGTTCCCTAATCAAGGATGGTATTGAAAGAATTGTCTTCTGACGAAGGCACGGCACCTTTTTTTGTCATCAGGCCGGTGCGTTAATTAGAACGAAACCGGTTCCCCCGGTTCGTAAACAAAACTGCATTTCGTGTAGCTAAAAATTTTGCATTTCTTTGTGCCCCTTAGTGTCTTGGTGCCTTTGTGGCAGAAAAATCTCCCTTAGCGACTTTCAACACATACCCTACACCCCGGATATTATCGATCTTCAGGGATCTGTCGGGGTTTAAGTATTTCCGAGCTCTGGATACAAACACGTCCATGCTGCGCGCGACAAAGAACCCATCGTCACCCCAGATCGCTTTCAAAAACACGTCGCGTTCGATGACTTTTCCCGCATGACGGAAAAACATCTGGAGGAGCTGGCACTCTTTGTGCGTCAGGCGGGTGACCAGCCCGTCGGCATCGAGCTTCAGATTGTTTACGTCAAGGGTGCTGCGCGAGACCTTCAGTATCGAATTGCGGTCTGCGGCGCCCTCCCCTCCTGTCGAACGTTTCAGGATGGCATCGATCCTGTACCGAAACTCCTCCATACTGAAGGGCTTGCACACATAATCGTCGGCGCCGATCTGAAATCCGCGGATGCGGTCGTCGACCTGGCTGCGGGCAGTGAGAAACACAATGGGCACGCGTTGATTGTATCGCCGGATCTCGGCTGCCAGCTCGAAGCCATCCCTGGAGGGCAGCATAACGTCCAGCACACACAGGTCGTAGAGATCGTTGTGAAAGGCCGTGAGTCCCTTCTCGCCGTTAGGGAACAACACCACACTCCAGCCAAATGATTCCATAGCGTCCTTCAGGAGAAACCCAAGGCTCTCATCGTCTTCCACCAGCATTATCTTCGGACAAACACTCATATCGCAGGAAGGAAAATCTTCACTTCAGTCCCTTTGTTCAGCTCGCTGGAAAGACGAATGCGTCCGCGATGCGAGCGGATCACGCTCTTCACGAAACTCAATCCGAGGCCAAAGCCTTTAACGTTGTGGATGCCGCCGTGCTCCACGCGAAAGAACTTCTCAAAAACTTTCACAGTCAGCTTCGGGGGAATCCCGACGCCGTCGTCGATGATCTCGATTCCGATCCCGTTTCTCTCATCCCGGGTCGCGATGCGAATGTGGGGCTCGCGGGGCGAGTATTTCTCCGCATTGTCGATGACGTTGTTGATCGCCTGTGTCAGCAGCTCGCGGTCGCCCAGGATAAAATTGCTGTTCGCATGGAAGGCCAGCTCGATCTTTCCATTTCGTTCGCCTACCTTCAGCTGAAATGCTTCCGCGCATTGAGAGATAAGCTGGTGTATGTCCAGGCGTTGCAGGGCCGGTCGTAAACCATAATCCGCCGATGACCCCAACAGTACCTCGTCGATCTTGTGCCTCAGCTTTTCATTCTCCTTCAGCAGTATGTCAAGATACACTCCTACATTCGCCATTTCCGGCACTTTTTTCCGGATGATTTCGCCGGTAATACCAATGTTGGTGACGGGCGTCTTAAATTCGTGCGTCATATTATTGATAAAATCGCTCTTCAGTTGCGCAAACCTGCGCTCGCGAAGCAGCGTGACGATCGCATAGGCGAAAAAACACATCATGAAGAGCAGCGCCAGCGTAGAAAAGATCCAGATGTTCAGCTGGGAAATAAGATAGCTTCCCTTGTGCGGAAAATACACGGCGAAATTCTTTTCGGCGCCCGCCGTTTTTGCGGCGTACAGGTCCTGCTCCATCCGGTGCTTCTTCG
>DASVOT010000198.1:0-1839 GCA_036383235.1 Chryseosolibacter sp. | reverse complement strand
GACGCCCTTTGAACAACCTGGAATTTTCTCCGGACCTCCTGCATTTCATCGGCACCCTGTCTGCGCAGCCAAACGTCATCATGACGGTATTCAAAAATCCGTACGTGCTGGCCAGGCTTGAAAACATCGCGGCCTCCGATGCCCTCATCCTCGCTTACCAGGATGACGCCGACTCGGAGGACCTTGTGGCACAGCTGATCTTCGGCGGCATCGGTGCCTCGGGCAGAATCCCGGTGACCGTGAGTCGGGACTTTCCCGAAGGTGCCGGCCTCGACGTGCGCGGCGGAATCCGGTTTGCGTACACCGTACCGGAGGAAGCTGGAATGGATTCGCGCATCCTCAATGGGAGAATTGATTCACTCGTCAGGCAGGCGCTGGATGCGAAAGCCATCCCGGGATGCCAGGTGCTGGTGGCCCGGAACCGGAAAGTCGTGCTGCACAAAGCGTATGGATATCACACGTATAGCGATACCGTTAAAGTGAAACTGACCGATCTTTACGATCTCGCCTCGGTCACGAAGATATCGACTTCACTGGCCGCGCTCATGAAACTGTACGACGACGGAAAATTCAGGCTGGATGCAACGCTGGCCGATTACCTTCCGAAATTCAGAAGGTCCAACAAAGCCGACATCCCGATGCGGGATATCCTGACCCACCAGGCGCGTTTTATGCCGTTCATTCCCTTTTATCAGAATACCTTCCGGAAGAACGGAGCGTACAAGTGGTTTACGATAAAGAAGGATTCCTCGGAGCGATTTCCCATCCGGCTGACGGAACACATGTACCTGCATCGCCGGTATCCGGATAAGATGGTAAAAGGGATCCGGAAGTCACCCCTGCGACCGGAAAAGAAGTATGTGTACTCCGATTTTTTCTTTATGCTTGCGCCCCGCGTCGTGGAACGCATGATCGACGGGGATTTCCCTTCGTACCTTCAGAAAAATTTTTATGGGCCCCTTGGCGCCACGACGGTCACCTACAACCCCGCCCGCACCTATCCGGTCAGCAGGATTGTTCCAACGGAAGACGACTTTGTATTCCGGCATGAGCCTGTTCACGGCACCGTTCACGATGAAAATGCGGCGATGATGAGGGGCATCTCCGGGCATGCCGGCCTTTTTGCGGATGCGAATGATCTTGCCAAGCTGATGCAGATGTACCTGGACATGGGAGAATACGGAGGAAGGCGTTACATCAAAGACGAAACGCTGCGCGAATTCAGCCGGACGCAATTCCCGGAAAATGACAACCGCCGGGCCCTTGGCTTCGACAAGCCGAATCTCCGGTACCTGGGCGTCAACAACAATACCGCCGAGGGCGCAGGCCCGAATAGCTTCGGCCACACAGGCTTCACGGGAACGTTCGCCTGGATGGACCCCGACACCGGGCTGTTGTACATTTTTCTCTCCAACCGCGTAACCCCGACGCGTGAGAATACGCGATTATACCAGCTCAATACAAGAACGCAGATCCAACAGGTGATGTACGACGCCCTCAAGCGATAAAAGGGATCCGGGATCCCCTCAGACCCATACGCGTATTGATCATAACTGACTATAAACTGAACAAGATGAAAGCATGGATCTTTGCAGGAGCCGCCATGGTTGTCCTGCTGAATTTTGCAGTTGCCCAGGACGCCGGAAACAACCGGACCGTGGATGGCTACAAAGGAATCTGGTTTACCCTTAACCAGTTTTCGGCTTACGGCGACAAGTATTCCGGGGGCCTCGGCACATATACCGCCGACCACATGCCCATGGCCATCTATGCCCCTGCTGTGGACAAAACTTTTTTCGTCTACGGCGGCACCACGGTAGAAAACGACCGGTATCTTCT
>DASVOT010000197.1:0-2818 GCA_036383235.1 Chryseosolibacter sp. | reverse complement strand
GCTGCCTCATGCGCAGTCCGCAGGCGTGAAGCTCGCCATCGAACCCCTGCATCCCATGTACGCCGATACACGCTCGGCCATCAATACCCTTGGCCAGGCAAACGAGATGGCTGAAGCCATCGGTTCTCCGTGGGCAGGTGTGGCAGTGGATGTCTATCACCTCTGGTGGGATCCGGCACTGGAGACGGAAATAAAAAGGTGTGGCAGGCATGGCAACCTGCTGGCGTTCCATATCTGCGACTGGAACATGCCGACCACCGACCTCCTGCTCGACCGGGGTCTCATGGGCGAAGGATGCATTCCCGTATCAACCATCCGGTCGTGGGTGGAGGAAGCAGGCTTCCGCGGCTTCCACGAGGTGGAAATCTTTTCGAATAGATTCTGGAAGGAGGACCAGGGCGCCTTCTTGAAAAAGATCATCAGGGCGTATAGGGAGAAGTCGTAGGGAGGAGATTCAAAATTCAAGATTCGGTGGCTGAGCCTGTCGAAGCCCAAGATTCAAAATTTAAGATTAAGGACTATTAGAAAATTAACAATTCAGATGAAGACGCATACGATAGGCATTATCATGAATGGTGTGACCGGACGAATGGGAACGAATCAGCATTTGTTGCGGTCGATGGTGGAGATCATAAAGCAAGGGGGGGTAAGGATCAGCGCGGGTGAAACGATCATGCCAGACCCCATCCTGATAGGGCGCGATATGAACAAGCTGGAAAAACTGTCGGCGATATCCGGAGTAAAGAAAATATCGACCGATCTTGATCAGGCGCTCGCCGACACACACAACCTCATTTACTTCGATGCGCAGACCACCAGTCGCAGAGCCGCAGCAGTTGAGAAAGCTGTTGAGGCGGGGAAACATATCTATTGCGAAAAACCGATCGCCGTCGACACGAAAACAGCCCTCGCTCTTTCTGAATTATGCCGGAAACGAGGGGTGAAGAATGGAGTCGTGCAGGACAAGCTTTGGCTTCCCGGGATCCTGAAGTTAAAGCGCCTCATTCAACAGGGATTCTTCGGCAAGATACTGTCAGTAAGAGGCGAATTCGGGTACTGGGTCTTTGAAGGCGATACCATCCCCGCTCAGCGCCCTTCGTGGAATTACCGAAAGGAAGACGACGGCGGAATTATCGTAGACATGCTGTGTCATTGGAGATACGTACTCGACAATGTATTTGGAAAGGTGAAGGCGGTATCATGTCTTGGAGCCACTCACATCGCCGAGCGCATCGATGAGCAAGGCAAACCATACCGGTGCACGGCCGACGACGCGGCCTATGCCACCTTTGAGCTCGAGAATGGAATTATCGCGCATTTCAATTCTTCGTGGACCGTGCGCGTACGACGCGATGATCTCCTCACCCTCCAGGTGGATGGCACGAAGGGGTCGGCGGTCGCAGGATTGAGGGAATGTTACATTCAGCATTACGGCAACACACCCAAGCCTGTATGGAATCCCGACATTCCTCAGCCGATCAACTTCTTCGAAGGCTGGTCGCGGGTCCCGGACCAGGAAACTTATGATAATGCTTTCAAAGTCCAGTGGGAGTTGTTTTTGAAGCATGTCGTGAAAGATGAGCCCTTTCCCTGGGATCTGCGCGATGGTGCAAGAGGTGTTCAGCTTGCGGAAAAAGGTCTTGAAAGCTGGAGTAAACGGTGTTGGGTGACAATCCCGGCCATCTAAACATACGAATATGCAAAAAGTCGCATTGGTCACAGGAGGCAGCAGAGGTATCGGCCTGGGTATCGCCCGCGAACTGGCAAAGGCCGGATTCGATCTGGCCATCAACGGCGTAAGAGATGAGCAGGCGGTGACCGAACCGTTGAATGAGCTTCGCGCAATGGGAAGGGACGTAATCTATTGTCAGGGCAACCTCGCCTCTCCCTCCGACAGACAAAAGATCATTGATAAAATAAAGGATCACTTTGGACAGCTTAATACGCTTGTCAACAACGCGGGAATGGCGCCGAGAGAAAGACGGGATATTCTCGAGGCGACGGAGGAAAGTTTCGACGAGGTGATCGCAACCAATCTGAAAGGCAACTACTTTCTGACTCAGCTCGCGGCCAACTGGATGATCGCGCAGAAAAAAAACCAGCCTGAATTTTCCGCGTCTGTCATCAACGTATCGTCTATATCCGCCACCGTTGCGTCCGTGAATCGCGGGGAATACTGCATCTCCAAGGCTGGCATCAGCATGGCAACTCAGCTTTTTGCCGTGCGCCTTGGCGAATTCAACATTCCGGTGTATGAAGTCCGTCCCGGGGTCATCCGCACCGACATGACAAGCGGGGTCAAGGAGAAGTACGACCGGATGATCGAAGACGGTCTTTGCGTGACCCGGCGCTGGGGATATCCGGAAGATGTTGGCCGCGCCGTCGCCGCGCTCGCCAGCGGAAGTTTTCTCTATTCCACAGGCCAGGTGATCATGTGTGATGGCGGCCTTACTATTCCGAGGCTCTGAAAACGTAACACAGGTAAAAGCCTTTCACCGGAACAACAACAAGGCGATCCATACGTTTACTCTCAAAGACAGCAGCCTCAATTACAACGCTACGGCTGCTCCCTCCCCCAAAAGTCACCTCTAAGGGCAAATTCTCCCTTAAAAAGCGTTCACGCTTTTTTATTCTTTTTTTATTTCCTTAACTATACATCTTATAAGATGTATTCGTAATGGTGGAAGAAAACAAGTACATAGAGGTATTACAGGTAAGGCGCCTGTTGTTCGAGTTGAAGGAGCATCGTCCGGACATCTGCTTCAGGTACAGGATGATAGGCCAAATGTGGGCGCCCATTTTTTCGCGGGTCATCAGT
>DASVOT010000196.1:0-2726 GCA_036383235.1 Chryseosolibacter sp. | reverse complement strand
GGTGCCGTCTTAATTCCCAGGACCATGAGAACCAGTGTCGTAATCCCGATAGTGTTTTTGCTACCGTGCACTTGGGCCTACGCTCAAACGCGTCCGCACAGTGCAGATACAGAGCGGAATTCATCATACGCAAATGTCAGTATCCGCTATAAAAGCGACTACTATTATATGGGCCGCGCCGACTCGATCGCGCTGCCGTACCTCGTTCCTTCCATAGGGTACTTTCACAAGTCGGGCCTGTTTGTCACGGGCGCTTTGTCGTACGTTACGGCAGAAGGCGAAAACAGGGTCGATCTCTTTACCCTCTCGGGAGGGTATGACTATTTTGGAAAGAAGACTGCCGCAGGTATATCCGTCGATCAGTATTTTTTCAGCAAGGAAAGCTATTCTGTTCAGTCTGAGATGCGAACGTACATTTCCGGCTATGTTGGCTACGACCTGAACGCGTTCATGGTGGTGGCCGATGCCAGCCTGGGGGTGAGCGATGACCTGGATGTCTTTCTCGGGGGCGAAATAAGCAAAACGTTCGACCTCTTCAGAGATCGTTTCATGGTTACTCCGGCGTTCTATACAAATCTCGGTACCCAGCGTTACTATAACGCGTACTACACGCAGCGCACGCTTACTACCGGCAGCCAGAGTTCCGGTGGTGGCAAAGGAAAGGGACCGGGGTCCGGATCCAATGGTGGAACACCCATGATGCCTGCGACGATCACCGAGATCAGCATCCAGGCATCAGATAAATTTCAAGTGCTCGACTACGAGCTGGGGGTCTCAATGAGCTACAAATTGAACCGGTTCAGGTTTACGGCTTCCGGAACATTCCTGTTTCCCGTTAATCCGGCCACGGTCGTTACGGAGGATGGCACCTACGAGGAGGATCTCGACAACGGTTTTGTCTGGTCCACTGGCTTGAGGTACAGGATCGGCGGAGGGTAGATTAGTTTTCACGGTTCAGGCCGAATGGCTAAGCCACTCATGCCCGATACCTTCCATAAGCAGGGCGTTGTCAAACTGAACGGAACCTGCTGGAAACAGCGTTTGATCTTCAAAGTAACTGGATTTCAAGCAACGCACATCGAGGGGTTTAACGTCCCAGGTCTTCGTCTTTAATTCAATTTTCTTGAACCGTTCGGGTTTGGTTGAGGGCGATACGCCCACCCGACAGCTTTTAAAGCAACCAGACGCATGTTCAATGGATTCGAACATCGAGTCTTTGGGAAACGCATCCGTCAGGTGAGCTTCAACTTGCAAGAAGCTGCTCTCAACTTTACTGCGCATTTTTACCGAATAGCTTCCATTTGCCTCCTGTACTTCAAAAGATGCAAAGTAATGGGGCCACGAAAATATTCTCCCGGCCAAGGCTACATTAAGCATTGAATCCGTGTCCCTTCTCGGTATGTAGACCCCGCGCACCTCTTTATGACCGTCGTGAAATTTAATGAGGAAACGATGCGCCGCGTTTTCTGAACCGATTCTCATGAACGAAGGCGAATATTTAATGCCGATCTTTTTTAGTCTCAACAAGCAGATCCCCGCGCTTGCATAGCCATTGATGATCAAAGGCTCGAGGTGTGATGGCAGCAACGCCTTGATCACGTCCGGCTTTGCCCTATAATTAAGGAGTATTCTGCGCTCGATGATACCATCCAGTACGGGCAATTCCATGGCTATTGATTTAATATTGTTTTCCACTTTTCATTTTCGGCGAAAGCCTTTATTACCTGATTCCGCTTCTTCAACAAGTTCCGCAGGTATCTCGTGAGAACTATTTTGTCAAAGGCCATCCCAATGATCCATCCCGGCGACTTAAAAAAGAATTTGTCTTTCATTATTGTTTTATCATGGACCTTCTCAAACACATGATCATGCTTTATCATCTTAAATACACCTTCGATCAGCTCGTCGCGGAAATAGTATGGGGAGTTCAATTCCGT
Source organism: Chryseosolibacter sp. (assembly GCA_036383235.1). Classification (GTDB taxonomy): domain Bacteria; phylum Bacteroidota; class Bacteroidia; order Cytophagales; family Cyclobacteriaceae; genus Chryseosolibacter. Next base: position 789 of record DASVOT010000196.1, on the reverse strand, counting down.
GATCATCGAAGTGAGCGTCTGTGCGACCCCAAAATGAGTGGCGCGCCATGTTACCTGCTGACCTTTTCCAATTAAACCGTAGGTAACACCCGCGATGGCTTCTTCTTTTGTTCCCTGGGTCGACAACTTGTGCAGATCAATGCTTCTGGCAAGGTCGAAACATCTTTCGATCGGTGCGTCAATTACCGTGGTAAGTTCAATCAATGGCATGGGTAAATTCGTTTTTGAAGAACGACCGGGTTGACGTTAAGGGTCTGCCCAGAAATTCTTCGGTTGTCCTGATATCGTCCACGTTATCCTCGAACAATAGCTGATATTGCTGCGCGCTGACAATTCCCGGCAACAGACGGCTGACAAGATTCTTTACGAGCAGGTCTGCGAGTCGCTTCGGAACTTCAACGATTTTCAATTTCTGATTCCTGATTTCTCTCATCATCTGAACGAGCTCGCGAAAGGAAATGGGTTCCGGGCCCACGGCATTGACAATCCGCGCGCTGCGATCATGGCAGGTTTTTAGCACGAGGTCAAGGAGGTCTTGTGGCATCACCGGTTGAATGTTGGTTTCCAAAAAGCCCTTTGGAACGGGAAGGAGTCCCATGAGTAGCCGGGCCAGGCGTGAGAGCATGAGCAATTTCCTGACAATCATCGTTCGATGTGTGCAGACAATTGAAGGACGGATGACTGCAGTATTTGGATGCTGAAGCAAGAGGTCGTCCGCAATGCCTTTTGTTCTGAGAAATTCCACGGGATGTGAAGCCGATGCACCTAAGGCAGAGATCTGGAGTATTT
>DASVOT010000195.1:0-4085 GCA_036383235.1 Chryseosolibacter sp. | reverse complement strand
GCATTGCCAAAATCGCCAATCTGAACATAACACAAGCATATATTGATGGGCTCATACAGTGAAATCAAACCCAGAGATTTTTTAACGTCATATGCGCGCAAAAAGAAATCGAGCGCCCGGTCGTAGTCTCTGAGTTTATAGTAAGTGATGCCGATGTTATTCAAACTCATTGCGCGCCAGGAAGGGTTATTCTCGGTTCCCGCAATCTCATATCCGGCAAACAGATATTCCAAAGCCTTATCAAACCGGCTCTCATACAGGTAGGCGATTCCGAAATTATTCAATATCAGAACCCATTCCTCGGAATACCTACCTTCATGCCCAAATGGGAGAACTGACTCGCATGTTGAGATCACTTCCTCATTTCGTCCCAACCGCAATAAAATCTGACCTTTTAACCGTTTACTTTTAACGATTGAAAAAGTGTCAAGCGAATTCAATGCCACGCATTCAGCCTCATTCGAAATCGACAAAGCCCTTTCATCGTCAACATCCACATATTGGACCGCGAGCTTGTGCAAGGCTTCGTAGCGATCCAGACCCTCTTTGGTGCCAAGTACTTGCTCCAACGAGTCCAGAATTCGCTTATCCTGAGCCCCGGCTTGGACAACGCACGATAAAAGGAACGCCGAAAGAAGTATAAATTTCATAACCGAATTAGATTAGTATAGATGTGTGTCAATGTATATGCTTAGGATCCACTCCAGGGCTAACAGAGATTGAGAGAGCACGCTCAGATATAACATGGCAGAAACCAGCCTCCTATCAGGATCCTGATTCTCCGAAATGGATAAACAGAAAGGAAAAAAGCCTACGAAGCCTGAATGGGTCTTTTTAATTATCATAAATTAGAGGCAGTTATTACCTTTTAAGGTAAGCGAAATTTTCAAAATATCCATGGCCATTTTTCTTTCAAAAGCAAATTTGGAAGCGGAAGTATCCAAACGGGTCGCGGAAGCGTGCGAACAGATCATCTCTGAAATGGGCGCCGAGCTTCATGACGACCTCATGCAAAAACTGTCAGTCTTCCGATTGTACATCGACAGGATGGAACGCGCTGCCGGCGACAAGGCTGAAATCGATTCGCTGTCCATCAAGATGAGAACTGAATTCGATCAGGTTATCCATGTGATGCGCAACATTTCCCGGAGATTGCTCCCGGCGAAAATGGAAGGCGAGACGCTCGAGAAAATCCTCGAGATGCTCTGCCAGAACATGGAGCACCCCGGCACCGGTCACATTCATTTTGAAAATCAGGGAACACCCGTACCCCTCGCCCCGCAGACGGAACGCTATATTTTCCGCATTGTGCAAGAACTTATTCACAATGCCTTCAAACATTCCTCCGCCTGGCACATATGGGTGCGGGTAAAGTGGTTCCCTGATAACCTTACGATTGAAGTTGAAGACGACGGCACGGGCTTTTCCAAAATACCGGAATTCATTCAGCGACTCAAGCGCAAAAACAATACACTCAGGCTTCGCTCCAGCATTATTGGCGGACAGATCAATTATGCACAGGGCGCCAAAGGCCTGCTGGCAAGATTGATTCTAAAAAGCGAAAACTTTCAACGGGTCAACGAGGCCCTGTAACGCTTATCATAAAATCCCGTTGCGATAGGCGTAAGCCAGCAAAGCCGCCGTGTTCGATACACCGACTTTTTTAATCAACCTCAGCCGGTAGGTCTCCGCGGTGGCTTCAGCCATTTTCAGTTCGTTGGCAATCTCTTTGGTGATCGATCCCCTGGCAAGGGCTTTCAGAATATCCCGTTCCTGCGTCGATAGAACAACGGTCGGCGTATGGTCCCATTCCCTGGCATTCGATTGTATAATCTTCAGGATCCGATCCGGAAAATAGTTTCCTGATGTAAGGATGCTCCTGATCGTTCTGGTAATTTCTTTGTAACCATCGAGTTTGTAAACAATTCCATCCACACCACCTTTCAGGAGGTTGATGATCAACTCAATCCCCTCCATGCCTGTGACGGCAATCGTCTTAGTCAAGGGGTGCCGTCTTCTGATACGCTCAAGCAATTCAACTCCCGTGACACCCCGGAGTCGCATATCCAGAAGAACGATATCAATCTTATGCTCCGAAAAATGCGCATCGAACTGCTGAGCATCGCCAGCTTCGTAGATGTGCGCTACAAACGATTCCTTTTCCAGCAAGGACCTCAGGCCTTCGCGAAAAAGGGCCTCGTCGTCGATGATCAAAATATTTACCTTCTCCATTCCTGAACAATCGTCTGAGTTCATGCCTGGAGCCCGCATTGACAGCGCGCCAAAAAACAACTGGCAGGTCAAGCGTGCTCTTTCCGTTGAAGATAGCGCATTGGTCGGGAACAAAACAAGTAAACGGTCTCCCAAAGGCGATTCAATCCACAATCGGATTCCGATGTCCAACGATTGGTAAGGAAAACCAGACTCTTCGTTGTACGGTTTTCCTGATAAAATGAAGACAGGCATTCGTCATCACGTGCAATCACATTATTTTCACTTCAGGTTACGTTTTATTTTGTGGTGAACAAAAAAGCATTTAAGGGGACCCTCTCCCAAAAAAGACCCTCTTTTTTTGGTTCTCCAAAAATGCTTTCCAAAGCCGGAGCTTGCCGCAGCTAGCTTACGGCTTTGTTTTTTTTACAAACGGGCAACAACTAATGCTCCATGTGCCAGGCACACTCCCCTAGGGGAGTGGCCGTCATCGTGCTGAAATGGAACTTCATCCGCGAAAGCGGGCGCTCGTTGCTCTTTTCAACAGAAAGTCAGGAGAAATGGTAAAAATCCGAAGCGGTCTTCGTAAATTTGATTTATCACCGGCGGGCACGCAGCATCGATTGGAACCGGTGAAGATATTTTGAAGAGACCCTCTGAGCAAAAAACACCCTTTGTTGTTATCCAGCAATAACAACTGATCACAAAGCCGGAAGGTGCTCACCTCTCCGGCTTTGTTTTTGTCCGGAGTAGCTGATGAATCACCGCAGGAGGCGGAGGGACGCAAAGAAATACTCATGGGTTGCTCTGTCTTTCATTCACATCCTTCCCACCGTCAGCCTTAGCAGTAAAAAAATACACTGGCCATACGCTGCGCCCCGGAGACTGCTTCTCAATTTCGCCTATACCGACCGTTGCGCGGACCGCGATGGATTCATTGAATTATTTTTTGTCTTTACGCATCCTTCGCGCCTCCGCGCCTCCGCGGTAAAAAAATCCACCACCGCCCCTGATCAATCGGTCCCTTCCCTCAGCATCACCCTCCTCCGCTCCTGTCGCCTACCCTGGCTGACAACAAGAATATACATCCCTCCGCGCGTGGAGGCGGGCAGCGCAAGGGGCCGGTCGCCGCGGAGCGCCTCGCCCGCCAGCACGGCCGCATATACCTCGCGGCCCAACTGATCCACCAGCCTCACTTCCACCGGCATCGCGCCCGCTCCTTCCCAGCGGAGGCTGAGGCTCCCCGCCGTGCCGGGGTTCGGATACACGCTGAAGGAAAACTCCCCGCTCGCCTCCGCCGCGGTCACGAGCTCCGCATCGGAGGGGCTACTGGTCCGCGCGGCCGTGTTCGCCGCCAGCGCCGTCGTCGTCACCTGCGTCACGGTCACGGGCGCCGACCAGCGGTTCCACTGCGCCTCGGTGGGAACCGCCGACTTGCGGCTGAACCGCGCGCGGTACGTGCCCGGCACCGTGGCGGTGTAGGTGTTCGCGTTCGCCCCGGAAACGGTCACCCCGTCCTTCTGCCACTGGTAGGCGAGAAATCCCTCCGCCAGCATCAGTTTCACGTACCGCCCCTTCGATTTGTCGATCACCGTGTTCCCCGCGAACGCGTGCAGGTTGGCCTTGCTCTTCGACAGCATCCAGGTGAAATAATCGCTCTCCGCATACGCGCGGTTCCATACAACATGGCCCAGGTCGGCGTAAAGCGAATAGCGCACCACCGCGCCGGCTTTCTGCAGGTTGCTGACAATACCGGCGGTGAAGGCAGGCGTGGGGCGCGTGTCTTTTCCTCCCTGGAAAATCCAGATGGGCATGTGCGCAACCTTTCCCTGCTGGTTCTGCCTGAAGATGCTCGCATCGGACACCGACGACAT
>DASVOT010000194.1:0-2841 GCA_036383235.1 Chryseosolibacter sp. | reverse complement strand
CCCGCAAGCACCTTGCGCAGGTCCAGCGGAGAAAAATTGCCGATGCCCATCTGGCTTACAAGCGCAGCTGCATATTCGGCATTTACCCTTTCCGTTGGATCATAATTGTACTGCCCCCCGAACCTGGTTGCAGACAGGATGACCTGATCATTCTTGAAATCCGTTGGTTTGAGCATGACCTGGACGCCATTGCTCAACGCAAGAGTTGTGAGCCCAAGCGCTGCGTTCTCTTTTTCCGAGACGACTTTGCCCGCCGCGGGGATGTTTTCCATCAAGGTCGAGGCGACGGCTTTTTCCTCGTAAGGTTTCACTTCTTCCCGCGTCGCATCCTGGACCATCGCCAGCAGCTCCTCATTGGTGGGTATTTTGAAATCTGCTTTCTCCGGGCCCGTCAGGATGACAAGCTTCGGCTCCTGCGGCGGAGGAATGGTCTTGGCAACATACTGGTTCACCTCGTCAAGCGAAATTTCGGACAGGAACGTCTGGTAGTAGCGGAATTTGTTTTCAATTCCGGGAACGGGTTCCTGCTCGAGGAAGTTCCGGATATATTCTCCGACCAGGGCTGCCGACTCGGTCTTATCGCGTTCATTGTAGGAGCGCTCAATGGACTTCATCATCATTTTTTTTGTGCGGTCAAGTTCGCTTGCAGTGAAACCGTATCGGCGGGCGCGTTCATTTTCCGTAACGAGGGCACTGATCGCGGGCTGTACGCCGGCCTTTCCCACGTAAGCGTAAGAACTGTAATTTTCATATCCGCGGGCCAGGCTTCCGAAACTGTTAGCCGCATACAGGAACGGTGGATTTTCCTTTTGCATGAGTTCCTGAATGCGCTGGCTGAGCATCGCTGTAAACAAATTCCGAAGCAGATATTCGCGGTAGGCTCCGAGCGTGGTCTGGTCTTTCGAAGGTTTATACGGGTAGTTGATATCGATCAGATGGTGCGTTGCTTCCCGGTCGGTGACCACAAGGCCCTCCGACCGTTTTCTGGCGGGTACCTCCGCCAGCTTGCGCGTCTTTGCATTCGGAGGATTCTTCAAATGGCCAAAGTGTTTCTTGATGAGGCTTTCGGCTTCGGCCGGCTCAATGTTGCCGACTACCATCACCGCCATCAGGTCCGGTCTGTACCAGTCTTTATAAAAGCGGGTGATGGTCTCAGGTTTGAAGCTCTTCAATACTTCGACTTTTCCGATGGGCAAACGGTCGGCGTACTTGGAGCCCTCGAGCATTTTCGGATAGGTGATCCGGAACATCCGTTCTTCTGCACCGCGCCCTGAACGTTCTTCCTCCAGCACGACACCGCGTTCCTGGTCGATGTCATCAGGATTAAAACTTACCGTGCTCGCCCAGTCTTCGAGGATCTGAAATGCTTTTTCGACATTTTCTCTTTTTTCGGTCGGGATGGGAAGAATATAGACCGTTTCGTCAAAACCGGTGTAGGCATTCAAATCAGCGCCAAATTCAACTCCGATGGACTGCAGGAAGGAAACGATGTCGTTCTTTTTGAAATTCGCGGAGCCGTTGAAAGCCATGTGCTCTGTAAAATGCGCGAGGCCCTGCTGCTGATCATCTTCGAGAATAGAACCGGCGTTCACCACGAGTCTAAGCTCGAGCTTATTCTCAGGCTTCAGGTTTTTCCGGATATAATAGGTGAGGCCGTTCGGCAATTTTCCGATTTTCAGGGCGGGATCGACGGGTAGCTTGTCCGTTAGTTTCTGTTGTGCCAGCAATGGGTGAAGGCTCGCGATGAATAACAACAGAAACCATCCACAAATTGATCTTCTACCGGGCTTGTTCATACTATCAAGGGTTAAAGAAAACGAACTTCATTTGATCTATATGGGTGCCTGGGTTATTTAAACCATCGGCTTTGAATGATGTCAAGCATTTCCGCATGTACATTGGCATTGGCAGCGCATAGCTGGTTACCAAAGAGAAAATTGTTTCCACCTTTAAAATCGGTGACCTTCCCTCCGGCCTGCTGAACGATAAAGGTGCCTGCGGCCACGTCCCAGGGATGGAGGTTGTATTCAAAAAATCCTTCCAGCCTGCCGCAGGCCACATAGGCCAGGTCGATGGCAGCGCTCCCAAATCTCCGGATGCCGTGCGTTTCGTTCAGAAACTCGTTGATGATATCGAGGTAGATGTCGCGCTTGTCAAAATGATAATAAGGAAACCCGGTTGCCAGAAGGCTTTCTCTTAAGAAGCTCAGGGCAGATACCCGGATCACTCGTTCATCACAAAACGCAGGCCCATTCTCAATGGCATGATAACATTCTTTCTGGGTAATATCATAGACCACGCCCAAAATGACCTTGTCGTTCCGCGTGAGGCCAATGCTGATAGCGTAAAGCGGAATGCCGTGCAGGAAGTTAGTCGTTCCATCCAGGGGGTCGATGATCCAGTTATACTCGCGCTGCTGCGACTGCTCTACAGTACCTTCCTCAGTGATAAATCCGGCCGCGGGAAAAATTTTTCCAAGCGCGTTGACCAGCTTCTTTTCCGCTTCTTTGTCGACGTAAGAAACGAGGTTATTGAAGACATGCTTCTGCTCGATCCGGCTGAGATCGAAGGACTCGCCTTCGCGCCTGATAAATTCACCAGCTTCCCGGCAAATTTCGATAACGCCTTTTTCAACTTGTTCTAATTTCATGATGTAAAATTCCGTTTTTTCTCAAGCCATCCGACCGCGCGCCGGAGTGGCCGGCGGTGGCACGCGCTCACGTTCGGTTCAGGTTTTCGGTCTGCCTTCGACCACGATGACGATCTCGCCCCGGACCTCTTTACTTTCAAAATGTTCAAGCAATTCCTGCAGCGATCCGTTGATCGTTTCTTCAAACATTT
>DASVOT010000193.1:0-2693 GCA_036383235.1 Chryseosolibacter sp. | reverse complement strand
CGATTTTGGTAGACGTTCCCATCTCCTGCTGCGAATAATTCTTTTTGTTTTCGTTTTACCGTTTTCGGCTTTGTCGCAAACCGTGGTGAAAGGCAAGGTGACCGATGCCAATTCGGGTGACCCGATCCCGTTTGCCAATCTTATTTTTAGAGGAACCACCATTGGCACCACGACCGACTTCGACGGAAACTATTCCCTCAAGACCACCGCGCGCGTCGATTCGCTCGTAGCCTCCTACATGGGATATACCACGCGATCAAAATACGTGCAGACGGGCGTTTCGCAGGTGATCAATTTTCAGCTGGAAGAGCAGGTGACGTCGCTCCAGGAAATCGTTTTCCTGGCAGGCGAAAATCCGGCTTTCGAAATCCTGCGCAAAGTCGTGAAAAACAAATCCACCAACGATAAACGCAAGCTTACCGCTTACGAGTACGATACCTACACCAAGATTGAAGTCGACGTCGATAACATGTCCGATAAATTCAGACAGCGGAAGGTGGTGAAGAAAATCACGCAGGTGATCGACAGCGTCGAGCGGATTGCAGGAGACGATGGCAAACCGATCCTGCCCATTTTCATCTCCGAAAGCGTCTCCAGGTTTTATTACAGGACGGATCCGCAGCTGCGGTTTGAAAATATCCTCAAATCGAAGATCAATGGTATCGGAATTCAGGACGGAACACTGGTCACCCAGTTTGTCGGATCTTCCTTCCAGGAATACAACTTTTACCAGAACTGGCTGAATATTGTGACCAAGGAATTTGTTTCGCCCATTGCAGACGGCTGGAGGCTGTATTATAACTATGACCTTACCGACAGCCTGTATATTGGAGACGATTATTGCTATCGGCTGGATTTTACTCCGAAAAGCCCGCAAGACCTCGCCTTCACCGGCACCATCTGGATCACAAAAAATGAGTGGGCCTTAAAACAGATCGACGTCAGCGTCGGCAAGCAGGCGAACCTGAATTTCATCGAGAAGATCAGGATTCAGCAGGAGCTGGCACCCACGCCGGGAGGCGCGTGGATCCCCGTCAAAAACCGGGTGCTGATCGACATCAGCGAGCTGTCGAACTCTTCCGCCGGCATGCTGGCCAAATTCTACACCTCGAACAAAAACGTGATTGTCAATGAGCCGCGGGATCCCTCGTTCTATGACCGGGAGATCCGCATGGAGGAAGATGCCCGACAATTCGAGAAAGAGGAATACTGGGATACCCTGCGGCATGAGCCGTTGACGGAGACGGAAAAAAATGTCTACCGGATGATCGACACGCTCCAGAATATTCCGGTGGTGAAGACGTATACCGATATCGTTAAGATCGTCGTGAACGGATATTACTCGGCCGGTAAACTGAACCTGGGCCCCTACATTTCACTGGCTGCCATTAATAATATAGAGGGCTTCAGGATCCAGCCCGGCTTAAAAACCAATTACGAGTTCAGCAAGAAATGGGTCCTGGGGGGAAGTCTTGGTTATGGTTTCGACGATGAAAAAATAAAATACACGGCCTTTGTTCAAAACATACTTTCACGGGAGCGTTGGACGACCATGACGTTCAGCGCGAGGAGTGACCTTGGGCGTGTAGGCGTCGACGATGAAGCGCTGGCCGATGATTACCTGTTTCTGGCCGCCCAGAGATTCGGGATTTTCCGGCGGCCCTATTACTTCGACGAAAGCAGGTTCAATTTTCAGCGGGAGCTGTTCCGCGGATTTACGCAGCGGGTTGCTTTCAGGTACAACACCTTCAGACCCGCTTACAGGTTCGGCTATCTGCTGCCGGGCAACGACACCGATACCCTTGCCAATTTTGAAAATGCCGAGCTGATCCTGGAGACCCGTTTTGCCCGCGATGAGGTGTTCGTCGTTAATGACAACGACCGGATCAGCCTCGGCGCGTCGAAATGGCCTGAAGTAACGGTGCGCTATACGCACGGCTTCAAAGGAATCGCCGGCAGTGATTTCGATTACGATAAGCTGCGGCTGACCCTGCACAAACGGGTTCGCTATGGGCCAATGGGTGTGGGCTACGTCACCCTTACCGGTGAATACGTGTTCAGCAAACTTCCCTACCCGTTGTTGTCGATGCATCTGGGTAACCAGACGCCGTTCTTTGCGCACGTCACGTACAACCTGATGGATTACGGGGAATTTATCAGCGACCGCTTCGCCTCCCTGCATTATAGCCATCACTTCGAAGGACTGCTGCTGAACCGCATCCCGCTGATGCGGAAGCTTAAATGGCGCCTGGTCGGAACTTCGAATGTCATCTTTGGTGGAATGAGCGCGATGAACAAGGCGCTGATCGCCGAAAAACCCGATCCGGATGCAGGCCTGAAAGTCGGGTTCTTGTCAGGTGGAAAACCTTATATCGAAATGGGCTACGGCGTGGAAAACATCTTCAAATTTTTTCGGGTCGATTTCATTCACAGGCTCACGTATCTCGACAAAGTCAAGAACCCGGAGGCCAGGAAATTTGGAGTGCTTTTCAGCTTTCAATTTAATTTGTAAGCCTGAAACCGGTCGTACAAACATCGCATCTGTAGCAGCGGCGTCTCGGGCAGCTGCCGGTTGGTGGCGGAGCCAAATTCGCCAGGGGCGGGCTTTGTCCTTTGTGGTTCTTTCGTCATCTTTGTGCCCCGAATTTGTTTGAGTATCATGGATTTAAAAATTTCTTTTCCTGACGGCACCG